>JAXJYT010000054.1:0-5284 GCA_036306845.1 Acutalibacteraceae bacterium
ATATAAGCTTATACTCACGGTTGTCGGGTATTAGAGAAAGATCTCCGAAGGAAGAAATGGTAAATTCTGCACGGTTGCTTTGCCACTTGAGGTTAAACTGCGTGAATGCTCCGTCACCCAATTTGTAGCGTTCACTCATACCGTCATCCTCAAACATAGTAAAGCTACCGTCGGCGCCTGCGGCAATAACGATTTCCAGAGCGTCGCTACATCCAAGCGCATTGCCTTGCGGCACGTGTTGTTGCATAGGTACAATAGCGCCCGCTTTTAAGAAGATGGGTATTTGGTTTAATTTCCTATAGCATTCAAAATTAACGGCACCTTTATATACATATCCGCCAAACCAGTCTATCCAAACACCGTCTGGCAACCATACGTCAGAGTAGCCAAGTCCTGATTCACAGTCCGCCTTGCGCGTTATAGGGCATACAAGCATCTGGTCACCAAACCAATATTGGTTTTTAACCTTGTATGCATCACGGCATTCGGGATGTGTATAATACATCGGTAGCATAAGAGGTATCTGCTCTTTGTACGAACGGTAGTTCATCGTGTAAAGGTATGGGAAAAGTTGATGGCGAAGGCGCATATAATCTGAAATTATTTGCTCGTGTTCGGCTCCGAAATTCCACGGCTCACGTCCTAAAAACGCACTTGCCGAGCTATGCAAGCGGAAAATCGGCGAAAATACGCCAAACTGCACCCAACGTGTGTGAAGTTCATCATCACGGTCACCACCGCAATGTCCGCCGATGTCATGACTCCACCAGCCATAACCGATATTAGAAGCGGTAACGGTAAAATAAGGTTGAAATTCAAGTGATTCCCATGCTACATAGGTGTCACCCGAAAAGCCAATAGGATAGCGGCTACTGCCGATGCCCGAAAATCTTGAGAATATAAGACCGCGCTCACCGTTTTTCTTTGCGGCAAGGTTGTGAACGTGATTGAGCATCCAAAGCGGTGAAATTATTTCAAGTTCATTTTTGGGAATACCGAACTGATGTGACCAGTTGTAATCGTTACCCTGTTGCCAGTCCATCCACCAAAGGTCAACGCCGTCCTTTTCCATCGGAAAATGTATAATTTCAAAATAAGCCTTTAAAAAATCGGGATTAAGGCAGTCAAAGGGTACTGCTTGCTTGGTTTTTGGGTCAATGCCCATAGCGCGCGCCATATCCTCGTATTGATCCTCCCAAAAACGAACGCCGCCGGATGGGTGCAGATTAAGTGAGGTTTTAAGACCGCGTTTATGCAGTTCGCGTAAGAAACGCGGCGGGTCAGGAAACAAATCCTTGTTCCAGGTGTATCCTGTCCAGCCGATGCCGTAGCCAATGGACAAGCGGTCCTTATCACTTGCGTTATCCCAATAATCATCCTGTAGGTTATGCACCAAGTGCCAATCCATATCGATAACGGCAACCGACAAGGGAATATCCTTTTTCTTAAAGTCGTCCATAAGCTTTAAATAGCTTTCTTCACTATATCGGTGGTAGCGGCTCCACCAGTTGCCGAGCGCATAGGCGGGCAACATCTCTACATCACCCGTAAGGTGACAGTAATCACGCACACAGGCGATATAATCGTGACCGTAACCGAAAAAATATAAATCGGTGCTATCGCCATTACGTGTTTTAAACCAACCCTCGCCGTCAAATAGCGCGGTGGCGCTGTCATCAATGGTGGCATATCCTTCTATAGAACAGACACCGTCACCCAATTTGCAAGCGCCTGATACGCGGTCGAGCGTAGATACGGTGCCACCTAAATTGTGAAGAGCAATATCGCCGAAATACCATCGTGTGTATGGCTTAGATAGCAAGGTTATATTAAGACTATCCGCGTTTAAATCTTCACCGATTTTATAACAAAGGGTCAGATGATCTGTATCAATGTGCAAAATGCCGTCACGTTCATAGGTGCTGAAATCGGTATCCTCAAAATTGCGGTTTAGTACCGATTGAGAAGCCTCATCATAAAAAGTACCCTGTTCAATGCGGAGAAGGCGGCTTGTGATAACGGTAAAACGAACATTACCGCTTACAACACATTTTTCCGATTTTGCTGTAGCATCGGGTGTAAATTTTAAATAGTCAGGTAACATATAATCACACTCCCAAATTGATTATATGTTAAAAAAGAAACCAAAACAATGCAATAAAAGTATAAAAAGGTGGACTTTTAGAACCTAAAATGATAATATAAATTTGAGGTGACGGCTATGACGGTTAAAAACATAGACAGGCGATTAACAAGAAGTGACTATTTCCCACATGCCCACCAAACCAATTGTGAAATACTCTACATTACAAACGGTACGGGTAGGGTAGCGGTAGGCGGTGAGATTTATCCTGTAAGTGAGGGTGATATTGTATTTTGCCCTAAGGGGTGTAAGCATACGGGCCCCGGCGGTGAGTGCGGTTTAATTTATATTGTTGCTGATGCACCTACCCCTGATGATTTAAATCACCATTTTATAGTTTGTGATGACGGAAAATCTACCGTACGAAAGTTTTTTGAAACTGCCTATGATTTATATAACCGTCCCGATAACGATACTGCATATAAAAAGATATTAGTATCTCTCTGTGAACTTATTTTTGATATTGCCTTTAATTTAAGACGGGAAAGTTGTCAGGATACACAGGTGAATGCACTTATAAGCGCTATAGACAATGGCTTTTCCGATTGTGAATTTTGTCTTGGAGAGGAAATGAAAAAAATAAATAGCTCGGTCACATACCTGCGCCGAAAATTCGGGGAGAGCATCGGTATGTGTCCAAGCCACTATCTTAATGCAGTGCGCATAGGCCACGCAAAAAAGCTTATTGCCAAAAGACTTGAAAGCTATATATCAATAGCAGATATCGCGTATAACTGCGGCTTTCGTGATGAACGCTACTTTGCAAGGGTTTTCAAATCACGCGAGGGAGTAACACCAAGCGGATATTTAAAGCAACTAAAGTAGATTGCTTTTGCGGTATTGCCCCACCGAAAGTCCCGTGTGCATTTTGAATGTACGCATAAAATGTTGCCGCGAAGCAAAGCCACAGTCTACCGCTATATCAATTATCGGTAAATTGTGGTTTTTTAGTATAAAGCACGCTTTTTCTATCCGAAGTCCGTTTATATATTGTGTAAGAGTTTTGTCTGTGTGTGCTTTAAAAAGTGTTTGCAAATATGCACTGCTCAAATTTACATATTCTGATATATCGTCTATAGTGATTTTCTCGCATAAATGAGCATTTATATATTCCTTTGCTTTAGATATATATATAGTTCCTCCTAAAGTGGCGCTTGTACGGTTGCGGCAAAGTTCGATTAAGAGGCTTTTAAAAAGAAGTGTGCTATATAGCGTTTTTCCGCGTTCACCAAGCTCATTTATAAGATTTTTAAGTGTATCGCAAATTTGCCCGTTATCATTAAAGAGAGATGCTTTCTTTGAAAAAATATTTGGAAGTTCGGGAAATTCATTTAAAATATCATCAAGCGATATATCGCCTTGGTGCTTCAAGTAAAACTCAATATTCATTATACTTGCACTTTCTGCCTCTAAATAGTGAGGACATTCGTTGGCGAGAATAATATAGTTACCGCTATTAATAGTTAGTGTTTGCTCTGGTGTAATAACGCGACATTTTCCCGAACGGACATACATAATCTCTACGTTGTTTTGCGAATGTGTATGAAGCCCGTTCATAGAAAAATCGGCAAAATTTTTTTTATAATAATAGCTTATTGTGGCAAAGAGCATAAATTCACCTCAAAATCCAATTATATGTTACATTTAAAAAATTATTTTAATGATTTATTCTACATTTTATACTACTTTGTGTTATATTGCAATCAAATAATATATTACAAGGAGAAAAACTATGAAAATTACTAAACCGCCTATGGGCTTTAATACGTGGAATACATTCGGTTCAAGGATTAGCGATGAACTAATTTGCTCGACCGCGGATAAAATTGTTGAGTTGGGACTTGATAAGCTCGGTTATGAATATGTTGTTATTGATGATTGTTGGCAGGAAAAGCAACGCGATGAGAACGGTCATATCGTGCCAAACAAGCAAAAGTTTCCGCGTGGAATTAAGCCCGTTGCAGATTATGTTCACAGCAAAGGACTTAAATTTGGTATATACACCTGTGTTGGTAACCGGACGTGCGGTGATTTCCCCGGCTCGTACGAGCACGATTTTATCGATGCTGCAGACTTTGCTGAGTGGGGTGTGGACTATTTAAAGGTTGACTATTGCTTTAAGCCGGAACATGACCGTGCGGACCTCTTGTATAAGCGTATGGGACTTGCTCTTGCAAATTGCGGTAGGGATATCGTTTTTAGCGCGTGCAACTGGGGTAAGGACGATGCTAAAATGTGGATGAGAGAGACGGGCGCACACCTTTGGCGCACGGGCGGCGATATCAGCGATGTATGGCAATCTATAGAAGGTATTTTTGAAAAGAATCTTGATAAGGTTCCATATAATTCCCCCGTATGCTATAACGATATGGATATGCTCATAGTTGGTATGAACGGCGAGGGCGCGCAGTCGTTGGGGGGCTGCACACTCGATGAATATAAAACACACTTTGCGGTGTGGTGTATGTTCGCATCTCCCTTGATGATAGGGTGTGATATACGCAAGATTGATGAAGATTCGCTCGCCATTCTTAAGAATAAAGATATAATCGATATTTGCTGTGATGAGGGCGGATTCCAGCCATATCTTACATCGGCTATAGGCAGAAGCGGTTGCAAGGCGCAGGTATGGGCTCGCCACCTTGAAAACGGTGATTTGGCAATTCTTATGATTAATATGACAGATGCCCCAACACGTGGCTTTGTAGCATTCTCCTCAATGGCGCTTAACGCCTCTTGCGGTGTGTGCCTTGATATTAAAGAACTTTACAGCGGTGAGGAATTTACGGGTGTTAAGGGTGAATTCTTTTCGGATACAATTCCCGTTCGCGGTTGCCGAGTTTACCGCGCAAAGCTTCGTAGAATATAATGGATAAATGTATTAAATGCCAAAAGGCACTCACGAAAAATGAAATCGGACTTCATAAACGGCTTATGAACCGTGGTGACACCGAATATATGTGTAAAGAATGCTTGGCACAGCATTTCGGCGTCAGCACAGAGATGCTTGATAAAAAGATAGAACAATTCAAAGGTATGGGTTGCACCTTATTCGAATGAAAAAACCGCACAATTGTGCGGTTTTTATTTATGCCTTTTTAAGTTTTATTCTTTGCATTATGTAGGGTGGTAGCTGCATTA
>JAXJYT010000055.1:0-13511 GCA_036306845.1 Acutalibacteraceae bacterium
ATTCGGTTGTGGCGATAACCGATTCTTCGCAGTCGGTAGCATAATACGAGTGCACAAAATATACACAATCCCCCGATTTTACATTTTTCAATAAGGGAGAGCCCTGCTTTATATCAAGTGCATTCCAACCAATGTGCGGAATCTTCAGTGATGGGGGTGCGACTTCTCGTATGGGGCGCACCTCACCTTTAATAAGTCCCAAGCCCTGATGAATGCCGTATTCATAGCTTTTTTCAAACAGAAGCTGCATACCAAGACATATACCCATAAGCGGCTTGCCCGCAAAAGCAAGTTGCTTTAGTACGGCATCCAAACCACTATCACAAAGTTTTTTTATTGCATCTTCAAAGGCGCCAACGCCCGGAAGAAGAATACAGTCGGCGGATTCTAAAACCTTTTCATCATCAGTAACCACTGCTTCGGCGCCGATTGCCGCAAACGAGCTTTTGACTGAAAAAAGATTACCTACACCGTAATCAACAATAGCAACCATTACAAAACACCCTTTGTGGACATTATATCCTCTGAAAACTTTTTATCAATGCTTACGGCATCACGCATACTGCGGGCTACCGATTTGAAAGCACCCTCAATTATGTGGTGAGAGTTTTTGCCCTCAAGACTTACGATATGAAGCGTGCAGTCGCTGTTTCTTGTGAATCCAAGCCAGAATTCCTCAACAAGCTCGGTATCAAAGGTACCGACCTTCTCTGAGGGAATATCCAATTTATAGCCTAAATAGCTTCTGCCCGAAAGGTCAACGGCGCTTAAAATAAGAGCCTCGTCCATCGGTAAAATCATACTGCCATAGCGGTATATACCACGTTTTTCACCAAGCGCCTCTTTAAATGCCTGACCTAAAGCTATACCGATATCCTCAACGGTGTGGTGGTCATCTACATAGGTGTCACCAACACAACGCACCTTTAAATCAAAACGACCGTGCTTTGCGAATAAAATCAGCATATGGTCCAGAAAACCGCAACCCGTATTTATTTCGCTTTCGCCCGTACCGTCAAGATGCAGCGTAATGCTTATATCGGTTTCGGCGGTTTTGCGGTCTATTTGTGCAGTTCTCATTAAAGCTCCTCCAAACATTGCTTTACTTTTTCTATAAATATTTTCATTTGCTCCTCACTACCCACGGTAATGCGGTTATATTGTCCTAAAAGTTCGGTATCAAAGTGACGTATAAGAACCCCTTTTTCTTTGAGCTTTAAATATAACTGTTTACCGTCCGCGTTTTCGTGGCGCGCAAATATAAAATTGGTCTTTGAATCGGTAAATGTGAAGCCAAGCTTTTTAAGCTCACACTCGGTCCATTTACGAACACGGATAATTTCGTTACAGTTGTCTGCAAAATATTTCGAATCTTGCAAAGCACCAATACCTGCCGCCGCGGTCATACGGTTTATGTTATACGGATTAGTAGAATATTTAATGGTATTTAAATCTCTTATAAGCGCGGAATTTGCGATGCCGAAGCCAAGACGTCCACCCGCGAGTGAACGCGATTTTGAGAACGTACCAACCACCAATAGATTATCATATTTACGTATAAGCGGGATAACACTTTGTCCGCCAAAGTCTACGTACGCTTCATCTATTACAACAATATTATCGGGATTGGATTTGATTATTTCCTCAATTTTCGCAGTTTCAAGCGCAATACCCGTAGGTGCGTTAGGATTAGCAATAAATACAGTTTTATTGACATTTAGGTAATCACCGACATTGACCGTAAAATCCGATTTAAGCGGAATTTCGCTATACGGGATTCCATTAAGCTCAGCGAAAACTTTGTAAAAGCCGTATGTTACGTTAGGGAAAACGGCAGGATGCTCATCGTCACAAAATGCCATAAAGGCAAAATTCAAAACTTCGTCAGAACCATTTGTAAAAATGATTTCGTCGGTATTTACACCGAAAACCGACGAGGCGATATTTACAAGCTCGCGGCATTCGGGGTCAGAATAAAGCTGAAGTGAATTTGCCGCATTAGCCGCCAATTCCTGTGCCCGTAATGATGGGGGGAAGGGTGACTCGTTGGTGTTAAGCTTTATATACTGCATATCCTGCGGTTGCTCACCCGGTGTATACGGCGTAAGACTTTCGTATTTGTTACTGAAATAGCGGCTCACTCAAATCTCCTCCGTGCGAATTACGGCGCTTTTAGCGTGCGCGGTAAGACCTTCCTTTTCGGCAAAGAACGCAACATCCTCTGCCACGCGGGATAGCGCCTCACGCGTGTAGTATGTGTACTGTGTCTTTTTTACGAAATCATCTACCGATAAAGGACTTGAGAATTTAGCCGTTCCGCTTGTGGGTAGAGTGTGGTTAGGTCCCGCATAATAGTCACCCAGTGCTTCGGGACAGTTTCTGCCCATAAAGATAGAACCTGCGTGGCGAATGGCATCAAGATAATCAAATGGGTTGTCCACAAGCAATTCTAAGTGCTCAGGCGCAATTTCGTTTGCTATGTCTATTGCATTATAAAGGTCATCTGCAACGATGATTTTACCGTTGTTATCAATAGACGCGCGTGCGATTTCGGCACGTGAAAGCAGAGGTATTTGTTTTTCAAGCTCCTCGCTTACCGCAATCGCCAAATCATAAGAATCTGTAACAAGCACCGCACTCGCAAGACGGTCGTGTTCAGCTTGCGATAAAAGGTCTGCCGCCGCGTGACGCGGATTGGTCTTACCGTCGGCAACGATAAGAATTTCACTCGGACCCGCTATCATATCTATAGAAACAGTACCGAAAACCTGCTTTTTGGCTTCGGCAACAAAGGCGTTACCGGGGCCTACAATTTTATCCACCTTGGGTACGCTTTCGGTTCCATAGGCAAGTGCGGCAATGGCTTGTGCGCCGCCGATTTTAAAGATTTTATCAATGCTCGCAATTCTTGCCGCCGCTAAAATAACGGGGTTCACCTTGCCATCTGCAGAGGGGGGCGTCACCATAACAACCTCACGGCAACCCGCAATTTTTGCGGGGATAGAGTCCATAAGCACGGTAGAAGGATAAGCCGCGGTACCACCCGGAACATAAAGTCCTGCGCGGTCAACGGGAATAATCTTCTGTCCCGTTACAATGCCGTTTTCATCATTTATGATAAAGCTGTTTCTTACCTGACGCTCGTGAAATTTACGTATGTTTTTAGCCGCATTTTTAAGAATTTCGATAAATCGCGGCTCAACCGCTTCGAAAGCCTCATCAATTTCCTGCTCACTTACAAGCAGTGAGTTAAGCTTTGCCTTATCAAATTTTTCACAGTATTCAAAAAGCGCCTTATCACCGTTTTTTCTTACGTTGTAAATTATATCGGCTACAATTTCTTCAACGTTAGCGGCACCCTCTGCACGTGCAAATATTTCCTCGGCGGCAATTTCGCCGTATTTTAAAATCTTAATCATTATAGAGCCTCCGTTTGCTCGGCAATTTTTTCTACAATCTCTTGTATTTTCTTTGATTTGAATTTAAAGCTTGCTTTGTTTGATATAAGCCTTGCGCTTATGGGTACTACGGTTTCGATAACCTCTAAATTGTTTTCCTTTAGTGTGGTACCCGTTTCAACTATATCAACGATAACGTCCGAAAGGCCTAAAATCGGTGCGATTTCAATAGATCCGTTAAGGTGTATTATGTCAATATCTCTGCCCTTTGACATATAGTGTGAACGTGCGATATTGGTGAATTTTGTTGCAACACGCAACGCGCGGTCGGTATTATCACAAAAATCTGATTTTGCGGCAACTGCCATACGGCATTTGCCTATATTAAGGTCTGAAAGCTCATAAACATCGGGATTGTACTCAAGCAAAATATCTTTACCCGCAACACCGATATCGGCGGCGCCGCGTTCAACGTAAATCGCAACGTCCGAAGGCTTTACCCAAAAGTATCTGATACCAAGTTCGCCGTTTTCAAAAATCAGTTTACGGTTATTTTCTTTAATCGAAGTGCAGGGAAAGCCCGCCGCCTCAAACATAGCGTAAACCTTTTCACCAAGCCTGCCTTTTGGCAACGCGATATTTAGTGTATTATCAACTGCTTTTGTATCGGCAGTAAGATTTAACATATCAAGATACACGGCGAAGCCGATAGCGCCGCTTTGACGCTTCATCTTTTTCATCAGCTTATCGTACTGACCGCCCGAAAGCACCGCAGAGGGTACACCGTCAATAAAGCCCTTGAAAACAATGCCATTATAGTAATTGATATCGCAGACTGAGGAAAAATCAACCCTTATCATATCACGTATTTCGGGGTCTATCTGTGATAAAATTTTTGTAAGCTCGGATAACGGCGCGGTATCGCAAATATCCTTAAGACTGCTTTCAAGCTCGCCTATAACCTCACTTGCCTTACCTGAAGCATTTATAAGCTTACCCAGTACAAACAATGCTTTTTCGGGTATGTTGAGTGCTTTAAGTCCCGAAAAATTCTTTTCATCCATACACTTAAGAAGCCGTTCGGTGTCATCCTTGCTTATATCAAGCGCGTTTATTTGAGCGGTAAGGATTCCAAGATGCGATATATCAAGCACACAGGAATCTGATATACTCTTAAGGCTTTTTGCCGCAAGAGTAATAACTTCGGCAATATTGGTATCGGCTATATCACCGACACATTCAAGACCGACCTGCATAAGCTCTTTAAACGAGTCATTATCCTTTGAAATGCGGTAAACGTTTTCGTTATAAAAAAGCTTTTGTACACCGCAGGCATTTTCCTTAATATGTTTTATTATGGATAGCGTAACGTCGGGCTTTAGCGCCATTAGCTTACCGTTTGTATCGGTAAAGGTTATAACACTGTCAGATATAAGAAAATCCTTATTGCGCGCATATAAATCGTATTCTTCAAACTTACTCATCTTATACTGCGAGTAGCCGTATGACCTGTAAAGCTCGCGAAGAGTAAATATCACCCGTTCGTTAAAGCTTAAAGAAAGTTCGTTTAAGTTCATTATTTTTCCTCCGTGGAATTAAGGCGCTCTATAGCAGTTTTATATCCGCCGCTACCGTAGTTAAGACATTTACTTACTCTGCCGATGGTAGCAGTGCTTACGTCAACCCTTTCGGTGATTTTCTGATAGCTCAAGCCTTCCGAAAGAAGAATAGCGGTATCAAGCCGTTGCGACATATCCTGAATTTCCTTTATTGTGCAAATATCTTCAAAATAATCGTAGCATTCCTCAATGGTTTTAAGGTTAAGTATAGTTTTAAAAAGTCTATCAACCGAATCACAATGAAATTTACTCATAAAATTTACCTCTTTATAAAGTACTGTTTTACTATGATATCACTTTATCACGGTAAAGTCAACTGTGAAATCATTATTTTATAAAATATTAAGATTGAAATAAAGCATACTGTATGATATTATATATTTAATTATCATATGTTGTCGAAATATGGGTGATTTTGTGAAGAAAATAAAAAAGGCAAATGAGCTTTTGTGGCTTTTTGGTATTGTGTTTATAGCGCTTGGTGTTTCGACCTGCAGTAAGGCGGATTTGGGTGTTTCTATGATAGCTGCTCCCGCATTCGTTGTGCAGGAAGCGGTAGCGCGCTTTTTTCCGCAATTAACTGTTGGCGTTACTGAATATATTATACAGGGACTTATGCTTATTGTCCTATGTATAGCAATAAAGCGCTTTAACTGGCGGTATCTTTTAGGATTCGGCGTTGCGGTGTTATATGGGTATACTTTGGATTTCTTTTTGTTTTTGATGGGTGGAATAACCCTTAATGGCGTATGGATGCGCTACGTTTTGCTTTTAATAGGTGACGTTTGCACTGCATTCGGTGTGGCTTGCTTTTTTCATACGTATATGCCGCTTC
This sequence comes from Acutalibacteraceae bacterium, assembly GCA_036306845.1. GTDB lineage: Bacteria > Bacillota > Clostridia > Oscillospirales > Acutalibacteraceae > UBA737. The sequence goes on from JAXJYT010000055.1 coordinate 5,853, forward strand.
AGGTGTATGAGCTTTTTGTGGCGGAGATAGCGCGTGTATTTAATTTTGATATAAATAAAACAAAGCGTTTCTTTGATTTAAGTCTGCTTGGCGTATCAATCTTGTTGGCGTTTACACTGTTTGGGGATACGAAAACTTTCGATTGGAATACAATATGGTATTCATCGTATCATAGTATCGGTATCGGTACACTTATCACAACAGCAATTAACTCACCCATAATAAAATATATGGGCAAGTTAATTGATAAAACGTTTGATGAAACACCGCGTTTTGATAGGCTCTATTCAGTTTTAAAGCGTTCGTAGTAAGATTTTTAGGGGGATTTTTATGAAGGACTTTTTACTGTATTTCTTCGGTCAAGGCGAAACACAAGAGTTTTCACTCTTCACTCTAAAGCATATCGCACCGATTTTGGTCGGTGTAGGAATTATATTTTTAATTTACCGTAATCGTGATAAAATTGCCCAAAGCAAATATGATAATGTGTTCCGTTATACTTTGGCGTTTGTGCTTATTATATCCGAAATGGCATATTATTGGCGACTTATAGCAATACCTTCGCTAAAGCCTAACCCGATAGATAATCTTCCCATTGCAGTATGCGGTTGGGCGGCAATATTCTGTAGCTATATGGTAATCGGAAAATCACAGACCTTGTTTGATATTTCATATTTCTGGTTGCTTTCGGGCTCGCTTTTTGCATTGCTTACACCAACGGTGCTTACATATTCGGGTCCAACACGTTTCAGATATTATCAGTTTTGGGCAGAGCATCTGTTTGGATACATAGCAATATTCTATATGATTTTTGTTCACAAAATGCGTCCCACGGTAAAATCGGCGGTAAAATCTTATATTGCGCTTATAATCCTTGCCCTTATCGCGTACTTTACCAATAACCTGTTAGGTGAGGGGGCAAATTATCTGTTTATGGCGCGTCCTGAAGCGGCACCCTCGGTGCTTGATATATTACCGCCTAATTTTGTACTCAGAATACTTATAATGGCGGCAGTAATAACCGAAATGTACGTATTGGCATATCTGCCGTGGTACATAAAGGATAAAAAGAATAATAAATAAAAAAACGCCCCGAACTGTAAAAACACAGTTCGGGGTTAAATTTTTATCTGCAGAAAACGTTATTGCCGTTAGAATCAATTCCCACGATAAGCGGGAAATCCTTAAATGTAAGTTGTTTTACAGATTCACAACCTAAATCATCATATGCGATAACGGTACATTCGGTAATTCTTTGTGCGGCAAGCGCGCCCGCGCCGCCTATGGCGCAAAGATATACTGAATTATTGCGGATAATGGCATTAACAACCTCTTTTGAGCGCTCGCCCTTACCAATGGTAGCGCAAAGTCCCATATCAAGAAGCATGGGTGTGAAGCTATCCATTCTTGAAGACGTGGTAGGTCCGCAACTACCGATTGCCAATCCCTTGGGAGTAGGTGTAGGACCCGCATAATATATAACCGAATCCTTGATATCAAAGGGTAGCGGAGAACCGTTTTCAAGACACTCAAAAATACGCTTGTGCGCGGCGTCACGTGCAGTATAAACCGTGCCGCTTAAAATAACCTTATCACCCGCACGAAGCGTGGGACATAACGCCTTTAGCTCATCTGTGGTAACGTTATACTCTTTCATTTGTAAGCTCGGCATAAAGCGCTTCAAATTCACCCTTAAGCTCGGCAGTGCGAGTGGTGTTGGCGGTGATCTGACCGCGTGTATCGTTAAGCGAGGAAATGAGTGATTCCACACGGTTCACAAACTCGGTAGATGTCTGCATTATATCTGCTTTAAGTGTATCAAGCGACTCATGCGCTTCATCAATAGAAGAAAGATTACGCTCAACTTCCTTGCGACTTAATTCACTGCTGTCGGTGCTATCCTTGATGATTGCTTTAGCGTTTGCCTGAGCTACAAGATAAAGCTTACCGATGTTTTGCGAAAGGCGCTCAATCTCATCGTACTTATCGGTGTATTGCTTAAGTTGAGCTTCAACCTCCTCCTTTGCCGCGGTAATTTCGGCAAGTTGAGAATTAAGTACGCTTAACGTGTTATCAAGCGCGGATATTTTATTGTTCAGTTCGGTTTCCTTTGCGTTAAAGCTTTTGTGCGACTTTTCAATGTAAGTCATAACATCATCACAGTTAAAGCCAAGCAAGCTTTTTCTGAAGCCAACTGCCATATTTATCATTCCTTTTTACAATATTCTACTGTATTATACCAAAAACGCAATCAATTTACAAGCAAAAAATAACGGTGACGGTATTTTTGTCCGTCACCGCATAAAATTATTTTGCAAAGGGGCGTAAAACTGTAGCGCCAAGCTCCTTAGCGCTTTCGCTTATCGAATTGTGACAGGTGAACATTAAAAGCTGTGTAGAAAGTGAATATTCCTTTAAGAATTCTAAAGCCGCGGTAGTGCGTTTATCATCATAAAACGACAGCGAATCATCAAGAAATACCGGCATCGGCTTACCGTCCGATATAAGCCTTGATATCGCAAGGCGAAGGCTTAAATAGGCTTGGTCAACCGTACCCTGACTCAAATAGCCAATTTCGTGTGTGCCGAAAAGCTCGGTTTGCTCAACCGCCATATCAAGTGATTTTGAAACCGAAAGACTGCTGTATCTGCCACCTGTAAGCTTCTTGAAAATGTCAAGTGTTGCGCGTTCAACCTCGCTCCCGTAACTGCGACGCATTTCGTGGAAGCTGTTTTCAAGCACCTCCTGCGCTATCCCGAGAGCATCGTAGTGCGCTTTTTTAGCCGTTATAAGCTCTTTAAGCGATTCTTGCTCGCGTAGTAAATCTTCCGGATTTTCAGCGTTTCTGAACGCAGTCCTAAGCTCGGTTTTCTTTTCAGTAGCTTCATCACGGATAGCATTTATCCGTTCGGCAAGTCCTTTTGCCTTTTGGCGAACGGCGGTAAAATCAATACCCGTATCGCTTTCGCGTTGTGCAAGCGCTTCAAGCTTTTGCGCGGCGTCCTCATAGCTTATATTGCCAAGGTCCTGACTAAGATAATTAAGGCGGAGCTTAATTTGCTTTTGGTTTTCGGTATGCGCCGAAAGCACAGTAAGGGATTCCTTAATCTGCTCTATATTGTGTTCATCACTGTATTTGCTGTAGGTTGAAATAAGTTCATTAAACACAGTATCGCGTTTTGCCGTTTCTTCTGCCAGAGCATCGTTTTTAGCCTCAAGCTCAAGCCGCTTTTGCTCCTTAACCGCCGCATCTGCATTAAGCGTAGCGGTAAGTGTGTTTATTTTTTGTGTAAGCTCGTTTGATTGCTCAACGTTTTCTTGCAGTTCTTTGTTTTGAGCGATAAGTTTTTCCGAAAGCTCGTTCAAAATTCCTTGCGTTCTGATTGCGGCGCCCTTATCAAGCGGTCGTATGATAAAGGAAAGGCAGAGCAATATAGCCGCGCAAACAAAAATTACAATTGCAACGGTACTAAATGAACCAAGTAGCGCACCGCCTATCGCATCTAACGCGATAGCTATACATAAAAGTGCAAGATTAACAGGCTTTTTGCGTGATTTATTAGCCTCGTTTTCACAGGTAGTGCTTTGAATATCGGCGCTTGTTTTTTGAATATTGCTATCAATTTGCGCCTTTTTATCCCTTAAAGCATTTAAATCGTTGTTAAGCTTGATTATTTCCTTTTTACGCTCCTCGGGTGAGCTTTCATCAAGCAGTTTAAATGCTTTTTCTGCTTCAGCTACATCGTTTTTAATTCCTGAAATACGCTCGCTCAATTGTTCAAGGCGGTTAAGATTAAAGGTAATCATATTTATGAACATACCGTCAAGAATCGTGCCGTCACTCAAGGTCAGCGATTTATTGACTTGGTCAAGCTGAGCCTTGGTGTCAAGAAGTTCACGTAGCTTATCGGCATTTTTAAGCATATTCTCGTTTTCAAGAAGTGTGCTAAGCTCATTGTATTCGGCATAAATATGCTTATATTCTTCTTCAAGCCTTGCAAGTGCTTCGTTTATTTCAATCTTTCGTTGTGCATTGCGGTCGGCGGTAGCATAACGGTCACCAAGCTCATTATAGCGGTTTATATCCTCAACACAGCTACCAACTCTTCCCGTTTTGGAAATAAGCTTTGTACGTGCCGATTCAATGCGTTTTTCAACGGTGGTATAGGAAGTATCCTCGTCGCCGGTAAAGGCTAAATTAGAAAGCTTAAGGTTGAATTCACCCTCGGCTTCAATATTTCCCGAAAAGGTACTGTTGCCTATAAACATACTACGCTCAAAAGCGGCGGAGCCGATACCGAAAAAGCTTTCGCCGATATCACTTTGCACCTGCTCAGGCTTATTAGTGTCAAGGTCGGTAAGGGTTATGCGGTCGGTCGAATCGGATGAACGGAATTCTCTTTCAAGGCAGTAGCGCTTGCCACCATCTTCAAAATAAATTCTGCCGCCCATACGCTCGCCGCTCCACGGCGTGTATTTCTGGCGCATACTTGAAGCAATATTCTGGCTTTTCTTGCCCGTACCGTAAAACATAGCCTTAATAAAAGCCATAACGGTGCTTTTTCCATTTTCGTTTTCACCGTAAATTACGTTAAATCCATCATTAAGTTCTAAGGTGAAGTCCTTTAGTCCGCCAAAGGCGCTGATGTAAAGCTTACTGATTTTCATCGAAATACACCTCCGAGCTAAATGCCTTAAGTCCTAACGTGAGAGCGGCTTTATATTTTTCTTTTTCCTTCTCATCGGCGTTTTCTATGGCCGATAGCATATTTTTAACAAATATACCCTTAAGGGATTTTTCACGTGATAAAAGTTCAAAATCAATTATAGCCTCACTCTTATCACGCACCTTGGCAAAGTAAACAAGCTCACCCAAACGGCTTGCAATTTCTGTTGTTGATATATCGGCATCTGCACTTACGTTACCCGTAAGAACAATCTTATAAAGATTTTCCGGATAATTATCGGGGTACTTTTCACGGATTACCGATATTATCTTTTCGGTAGCAGATACGGTTGAATCACAACCGCCAATATCAACGCTTTCCAATAAATGCATTCTTTTAGCGCAGGGAACAAAGGTTAAATCACAAACACCTTTACCGATTTCGCCGATGTAAACACCCTTTTCACCAAGCTCATCAAAGCCTTGTCCTTCAGGACATCCGCAATACGCGCAGTAGCTTTCGCCAAGCTTTATAACCTCACTTGCCTTATGTACGTGACCGAGCGCTATATAATCCATACCGCTTTTTTCTGCGAAATCTGCGCTGATAGCATTATAATTTGAAGTCGCATCACCGCGCAAATCACCGTGTTGACACATAATATTTATGTAGTTATCCTGCGGCGGTATAAGGGTAAATATGCTCTCACCCTTAAGATATACCTCACTGAAAGATCTACCGTATACCCGTACACCTAAATCATCAAACGTCTTGCAGTCATCATTTGTGGCTAAAACGTAAAGATTTTCGGGTATCTTGTATTTTAAAAACGGTGAATCCGAGGATAGCGGGTCATGGTTACCAGCCGCAAACACAACCTTTATTTCGGGAATTGAAGCTATAGCATCAAAGATACGGTCGCAAAATGATCCTTCAATACTGTTGGAATTTAACAAGTCACCTGCAATCAGTATGATTTTTACATCATTCTGCCGCGCAAGTGAAACAATTCTTTCAAACGTTAAAAGTGCTTCAAAACGGCGTGATTCTGCACGCTCACCCAAAAAGCTTGCAGCAGCGCCGATATGTAAATCCGCACAGTGTAAAATTTTTACAGTACCCATAAAAATCCCCTTGAAAGTTAATATACTCTTATTTTAACACTTAAACAACTTTTATTCAAGAAAATAATATTGCCTTTACGCGCTTTTTGTAATATAATATAAATAATTATGGAAATAATGTGGGGGAAAGGGCTTTGGATATCAATTTAGGTGACAGAATTTTAATGAAGAAAAAGCATCCCTGCGGCAGCAGCACATTTAAGGTTATTCGTATAGGAATGGATTTTAAGATAGTGTGCGAGGGCTGCGGCCACGAAATAATGCTCCCAAGGAAAACCGTGGAAAAGGGCATTAAAAAGATTTTAAGCGGAGAGAATCAGTAATGTTTGAAAAATTATCGGCGGTAGAAAGCCGCTATGAACAAATCGGTGTTGAGCTTACACGTCCCGAAATAGTATCGGATAACGCTCAGTTTACACGTCTTATGAAGGAGCATAGTGAGCTTACGCCAATAGTTGAAAAATATCGCGAGTATATGTCGGCGGTGAATAGCGAGAAGGAGGCAGCTGAGCTTTTAGAGGCAGGCGGTCTTGATAAGGATTTTAAGGAGCTTGTTGAAGCCGAGCTTTCAGAGGCAAAGGAAAACAAGCAGATCTTTGCAGATGAACTTAAACTACTTCTTTTGCCCAAGGATCCCAACGATGACAAGAACGTTATCGTTGAAATTCGCGGCGGCGCAGGCGGTGAGGAGGCAGCGCTGTTTGCTGCATCTCTTTACAGAATGTATTCTATGTATGCCGAAAGTCGCAGATGGAATATTGATATTACCAATATAAACGAAACCGAGCTTGGCGGTTACAAGGAAATCAGCTTTATGATTGAGGGTAACGGCGCTTATTCCTGCTTCAAGTATGAAAGCGGCGTTCACCGCGTTCAGCGTGTCCCGGATACCGAAACGCAGGGCAGAATACACACCTCTACCGTTACGGTTGCGGTTATGCCCGAGGCGGATGAGGTTGAGGTTGACATAAACCCTGCAGACCTTAAGATTGATACCTTCCGTTCTTCAGGTGCGGGCGGTCAGCATATTAACAAGACTTCTTCTGCAATCCGTGTAACACACATACCTACGGGTACCGTTGTTGAGTGTCAGGACGAAAGAAGTCAGTTCAAAAACAAGGAAAAGGCATTAAAGGTGTTGCGCGCGCGTCTTTATGATGCCGCCAAGACCGAGCACGATGCCGCTATTGCAAGTGACCGTAAATTACAGGTCGGAACGGGTGACCGCAGTGAGCGTATACGAACCTATAACTTCCCGCAGGGCAGAGTTACTGACCACCGAATCGGTCTAACGCTTTATAAAATCGAAAGCATTATGAACGGCGATCTTACCGAGGTAATAGATGCGCTTACCACCTATTATCGTACCGAGGCGCTTAAGGAACAAGAAAATAATTGATAGGAAGCTTTTAAATGGTAACGAAAAGGCTTGACGCAATAAATTGTTATGACAATGCAATTGACGGGGCATCTCAAATATTAAGGGCAGAGGGGATTGTGGCTATACCAACCGAAACTGTGTACGGTCTTGCCGCCTCCGCCTACAGTGATACTGCCATAAAAAACGTGTTTGATGCTAAGGGACGTCCGCAGGATAATCCGCTTATCGTGCATATTTCGGATATGGAAATGCTAAGCTGTGTCGCAACCGATGTTCCCGAAAGCGCCTACGAATGTGCAAAAAAATTCTGGCCGGGGCCCTTTACGATGGTATTAAAGCGCGGCGCGGATATTGCTTCAACGGTATCGGCAGGGCTTGATACTGTAGCAGTCAGAATGCCGTCCGATAAAACGGCACGTGACATAATCCGTAAAAGTGGTTTGCCGCTTGCCGCACCTTCGGCGAATGCTTCGGGCAGACCCAGTCC
>JAXJYT010000056.1:0-4628 GCA_036306845.1 Acutalibacteraceae bacterium
AGATGCAGTCGGTCCTCGCATTTATAGTGGTTTTTGCTCTCATCGTATAAAAGCTCGTACAAATCGTTGACAGGTATGTCTAATTCCTTCATAAGCTTCTTTGCGGCGGCGTTGTATTCGGTTACCCACTCGTTTTTGAAGTTAAGGCTTCCCGCCGTGCCTGTAAGGTCGGGCGCGGTGCCCGCTTTAAGTATAGGCGTGCTGGTAGCAAAAATTATTTTTGCGTTTTGCGCCTTTATATATTCGGCAATGCGGCGCAGAAAGTAAACGTATTCATCAATAGGGTGCATAGCGGTCTGCATGGGGGCTTCTATATTCATATCCCAATAACCGTTATTCCAATGCACAAGCGCGATATCATCGTTGTGCTTGAACATCTGATTTACCTGCCACATCGTAAAGGCGGCAAAGCGACCGTTTTCGGCACTGAATATAACCTCGTATTCATCCGCCAATTCTTCCTTTACAAAGCGTTGGTAGCCCATTCTGATAGAGTCACCTAAAAGCAGAACCTTCTTCATAAAAACACTTCCTATACAAAAAATTCAAGTATAAATACAATGGCGCAAGCAAGTACCGATACAACGGGCAGACTACCGCCTAAAAAGGCGGCAATAAGCGCTACGGCAAAGCCGATACCTGCCGATATCACGCTTCCCGTTGAGTAGAGTATCGCGGGGAAGGTCATAACCGAAAGCGTTACAAAAGGTACGTAGTATAAAAAAGACCTGAAAAATCGGTTGGTGATTTTGCGGCGCAAGAGGACAAGCGGCAGCATACGGATAAGGTAGGTTACGCCCGCCATAACGGCAATATATATAACAATATTATTCTTCATCATACTCCTCCTTTACGGGAAAAAGCAGTGAAGCCGCACTTGCGATTATTACCGTTAAAATAATTATTCTGAATCCCGAAGAAATTTGTGAGAGTATAGGCGCTATACTGAAAACAAGACTTAAAAGCATAGAAACAAAAATTATTCCGCACAAAACACGGTTTTTACGCGCGGGCGGGATGATTATTGCGATAAACATTCCGTAAAGCGCAATACCAAGCGCACTTAAAATTCTTGGCGGTAACAGTTCACCCGAAATTACGCCTAAAAGTGTGCCAAGCACCCAACCGGGTTGAGCCGATGCCATAACACCGTAGCAATAGGCGGGCGGTATATTGGGATATGGGTAACTGCTCTCGACACCGAAAACCTCATCAGTCATACCGAATGCGATGATAAAGCGGTGATAAATGGGCAGTTTTTCTTCTAATCGTTGGGATATTGATGAGGACATCAGCGAATAGCGTAAATTTATCACAAGTTGGGTAAGCGCTATTTCGGTGTATCCGCCACCCGTAAGTATTAGATTAAGAGCGGCAAACTGACCTGCAGACGTGAAATTGAGCGCCGACATCATAACGGTAGCGAACGAGCCGATACCGCCGCTTTTTGCGGCAATTCCAAAGGTGAAGGAAACGGCAATATAACCTAAAAATATAGGGATACCGTTTTTAAAGCCGTGCTTAAAATATGCAATGCTACTGTTTTTTGGCATACCGCTACCTCCTTGACTTTAGATTGTTTTTTTATTATACTTGTATTGTTAGTATACTTTGGTAAACAGATGGGTGTATTCACTGCTTTGCGCCATTGAAACGTAATCGCTGCCGCTAATGATTACGTGGTCTACAAAGGTTATTCCTACGTGTCTTAGCGTTTCGGAAATTGTTTCGGTGATAAATCGGTCGGATGCGCTTGGCAGGGCAATACCGCTTGGGTGATTATGCACAATTGCAATGGCCGCTGCATTCTTTTCAAGCGTTCTTTTAAGCAGGTCCTTGATTGAGATGCCCACCGAATCCATAGAGCCTTCGGATATAAAATTAAAGTCAATATACCCGTATGCCGAATTAAGAAACAGTGCCGCAACGCACTCGTGTGTTACACCTGCAAAACGGCTTGCGAAAAAGTTGCCTATATCCTCTAAACTGCAAAAATCCAGAGCAGACGACTGCTTCGATGCCGTGTAGACACGCGCAATCGGCATAATAAGCTTTAAAAGTGTGGCGCGGTTACGTGACATGTAGCGAAATTTACAAAGCTCATCTATAGGTGCATCAAGCACGCCCGACATTGTGCCGTATTTATCTAAAAGCTCGTGCGCAAGCTCGTTAGTATCAACGCGTGGAACGCAGTAAAAAAGCAATAACTCAAGTATGCGGTGATGCGGTGTATTTTCGTTGATATCGCCCGATAGAAATTCCTCACGCATACGCTCACGATGACCTTCATGCGGATTTTTAGGTTTCTGCTTTGATGAATCCAAGTGCTCTGCTCCTCTTTTTTTAATTTATTATCATTATACAAAACTGTACATATAAAAGCAAGGGATTATAATATGAAAAGCTTTAAGATTACCAAAAATGATGCAAATCAACGCCTTGATAAGTTTATCTGCAAGGTGTGTCCAACGCTACCCACCGCGCTTATGTATAAATATATTCGCACCAAGAAAATTAAGGTGAACGGAAAACGCGCCGAAATTTCCACAAGACTTACCCTTGATGATTTGGTAGAGGCATATATAAACGATGAATTTTTCACTCCGCAAAAGCCACATTATGATTTTCTGAGCTCGCCCACAAAGCTTCAGATAGTGTATGAGGATGAAAACATTTTACTTATAGATAAACCGCAGGGACTTATCGTGCATCCCGATGATAAGGAGTACCGCGACACGCTTATCGGCAGAATTCAACACTACCTTTACGATAAGGGCGAATACGACCCTGAGCTTGAAAACAGCTTTAAACCCGCTCTTGCCAACCGTATAGACCGAAATACAGGCGGTATCGTTATTGCCGCAAAGAATGCCGAGTCGCTACGTATCCTTTGCGAAAAGATAAAGGAACGCGAGATAGATAAGCGTTATCTTACGGTGGTTCACGGTATACCTCGCCGTAAAAGCGATACGCTTGAAGGCTTTCTTAAAAAGAATGAGGATAAAAACAAGGTATATTTAAGCAACAAGAAAACTGATGATAATCTGACAATCAGAACACGCTATAAAACCATAGCCACACGTGATAATTTAGCACTTTTAGAGGTGGAACTGCTTACGGGCCGCACACATCAGATTCGCGCTCATTTAGCATCTATTGGACATCCGCTTTTAGGTGACGGAAAGTACGGCAAGAACGCCGCTGATAAAAAACTGGGCTTTGATAAGCAGGCGCTTTATTCGTATAAGTTAAGCTTCTTCTTTTCAACCGACGGCGGTATATTGAATTACTTAAACGGCAAAACCTTTAAAGTGGATAATGTATGGTTTGCCGAAAAGCTTTTTCCGAAAGAGTATCGGCAATTTTCAAATTCCAATTAGCAATTAACGGACGACAAAACGGTCGCCCTATATATACCGTCGGCAAAGCCGACACCTTAACTTTTCACTATTCACTTTTCACTATTCACTTAAAAAGCACCTTCTCCGTAAGGAAAAGGTGCTTTTAGTTTAGTCACAGCAAGGGTCGGCTTTGGCTGCCTTTTTTGGCTTTGGCGCTTCTTTTGTAGTGTCGCCAAGACCTGTTGTTTCACTGAAAATTGTGTTGTTTGTAACTGCGCTTACTGCATCAGTGGGGATAATAAGCTTTGCGGCGGTGCCGTTGGACATTTGTACCAACGCTTCGTACTTCTTAAGCTCAAGCACCGCAGAGTCAACGCCTGCCTCACGAAGTGCGATAAGACCGTCGGCTTCGGCCTTCTTTGAAAGGTAGATAGCCTTTGCTTCACCCTCGGCACGTGCGATTCGCGCATCGCGTTCACCCTCAGCGGCAAGTATCATAGCCTGCTTGTCACCCTCTGCGCGAGTGATAGCCGCCGCCTTGTGACCTTCTGCCTGTAAAAGTGTTTCGCGGCGGTCACGCTCTGCCTTCATCTGCTTTTCCATCGCGTTCTGAATTTCGGCGGGCGGGATGATGTTTTTAAGCTCAACACGGGTTACCTTCATACCCCATTGGTCAGTAGCCTCGTCAAGAATTGCCGCCATTTTGGTGTTTATAATATCGCGTGAGGTGAGGGTGCCGTCAAGCTCCATTTCACCAACTATATTACGAAGTGTCGTTGCGGTAAGGTTTTCAAGCGCCTTGATGGGATTCACAACGCCGTAGGTGTAAAGCATTGCATCAAATATACGGAAGAAAACAACCGTATCAATCTGCATCGTAACGTTATCCTTGGTAATAACGGGTTGCGGAGGTGAATCCATAACCTGCTCTTTAAGGGTTATGCGCTTGGCAATACGCTCAAGGAAAGGCACTTTAACGTGGATGCCTGCATCCCAAGTGGTTTTGTATTTGCCTAAAAATTCAATAACGTACTGCGTTGCCTGCGGTACAATACGAACGTTAGGTATTATTATAACAAGCAAAATACCTAAAATGATTATTACGGGCCACATAAAAAATACCTCCAAATTTGTTTTGTTTTTTTAACTCAAGAACGACAATTATTTAATAAGCGACGCTCTTAATTTTTTGTTTTTGTCGATTACGGGTATAAGCTCTATAACACCCTTCTGAAGATGACTGTCGCCTTCGAGCATAGCGATAGCAGCGGACTTTATTTCCTCACC
>JAXJYT010000057.1:0-2269 GCA_036306845.1 Acutalibacteraceae bacterium
GAATCTATTATGTCCAAGCTTTCCGAAATGGGCGCTACCGTTACCGAGTATGATGAGGCGGTGCGCGTTACTATGTCGGGCAGACCACATAGGTGCAATGTTAAAACTATGCCGCATCCCGGCTTCCCGACCGATATGCAACCCCAGATCGCAACGGTGCTTGCCATAGCAGACGGCACAAGCATTGTGACCGAGGGTGTTTGGGACAGTCGTTTCAGATACGTCGAACAGCTCACAATTATGGGCGCCGATATACAGGTGGATGGCAAGATGGCGGTAATTACGGGTGTGGACAAGCTTCGCTCTGCCCCGGTTCGCGCGGTTGATTTGCGCGCGGGCGCCGCAATGATAATCGCAGGTCTTATGACCGAGGGTGTTACCGAGGTTGAGGACATTCTTCACATCGACCGCGGTTATGAAAACATTGCCGAAAAGTTCTGCGCGCTTGGCGCAGACATTAAGCGTGTTCCCATAATACCTGATACAAAAATATTAAAACAAGCATAAAAAACGCGGAAGAGTAATGCCTCTTCCGCGTTTAGTGAATAGTGAAGGGTGAAGGGTTTTGGTGTCGGCTTTGCCGACTGATATATTCGTGTGGCATAGCCGCACACAATAACTTTCCACTTTCCATTTAACATTTATATACAGGAGGTTTTTGGTATGGCTCGCATTTGTCCGTTGTGTTCAGGCTCGGGAGGCAACAGTACATATATATCGTTTGGCGACGGCGCAATACTTGTTGATGCGGGCGCATCCTGTAAATCTCTTTTGGAGTCGGTAGCCGCCGTGGGCAGTATTGATGCGCTTCGCGCAGTTGCAATAACGCACGAGCATACCGACCATATAAAAGGTCTTAAAACTCTACTTAAAAAGGTCAAGGCTCCGCTTATTGCATCAAGCGGTACGATAGCCGCTTTGGAGAAGGCAGATGTACTACCTGCAGATGTCGAGGTTGTCGTTGCCGACAGTGAGCAGATTGACCTTGGCGGCTTCGTGCTTTCGCGCTTTGCTACGAGCCACGATACCGAGGGCTCGAGCGGATATACGCTATATGATGGCAATACGAAAATTGCCGTTTGCACCGATCTGGGTATTGTAACCGATGATGTTCGTGTCGCGCTTTCGGGAAGCAGTGCAATACTTCTTGAATCAAATCACGATGTGGAAATGCTGAAGCGCGGCCCGTATCCGCCGCAGCTCAAGCTTCGTATATTATCCGAACGCGGTCATCTTTCAAACAATGCTTGTGCCGAAGAATTGCCTGCGCTTTTGAAAAGTGGCACAACGCGTATAATTTTAGGACATTTAAGCATGCATAATAATACGCCAATCCTTGCCGCCGCCGCGGCGCGCGCGGCACTTGCCGATATCGGCGCAAAAGAGGGGCTTGATTACATATTAAAGGTTGCAAAGCCCTGTATCAGTGAGGCGGTAACGGTATGATAAAAGTAACGCTTATAACGCTTGGAAAGTTAAAGGAAAAATATCTGCGCGATGCTGTAGATGAATATGCAAAACGGCTTTCGCGTTATTGTAATTTGGAAATTGTTGAACTGTCTCCTTGCGCATTGCCCGAAAACCCGAGCGAGCGTGAAATCCAAAACGCGCTCGACAGTGAGGCGAAGCAAATTGAAAAGCGTATTCCGCAGGGCGCGCACAAAATTGCGCTTTGCGTAGAGGGGAAATCACTTTCAAGTGAGGATTTGGCGCGTCTTGAATATAATAACGAAGCCGCAGGCAAGCCGATGTGCTTTATAATAGGTAGCTCGTACGGGTTGTCGGACGGTATAAAGCGTTTGTGCGATATAAGGCTTTCACTGTCGGCGATGACATTTCCGCATCAGCTCTTCCGCGTGATGCTGCTTGAGCAAATTTATCGTGCCTTCAAGATAAACGAAGGTTCGACATATCATAAATAAAAGGGGTTTGATTTAAGTGTTGGTTTCGGCAAGTACGGGTGGTCTTGATGTCAGATTCGGCGAAATGGGCGCCGTTAAAATTTTAAAGGACGCGGGATTGACCGCATTTGATATGTCACTTTGTCGCGCCTTTGAAGAAGGGAACGATTTTTACACCGAAGAAAACTATATGGCTCACGCCAAAGAGCTTCGTGAGTACATAGACGGTATCGGTCTGCCTTGCAATCAGGCGCACGCGCCGTTCTGGAATTCTTTTGACGGCGATACAAACGATCTTCGTTTCAGACAAACCGTAATCAGTATGGAGGTTGCCGCAATTCTCGGCGCAAAGGCAATCGTTGTGCATC
>JAXJYT010000058.1:0-4968 GCA_036306845.1 Acutalibacteraceae bacterium
AAAATACGTTATGCGGTATTAGCAGTCGTTTCCAACTGTTGTCCCCCTCTGTAGGGCAGGTTCCTCACGCGTTACTCACCCGTCCGCCACTAAGTTAAATATTCGTCACCCCGAAGGGATCTAAATAAGTAACTCCGTTCGACTTGCATGTGTTAGGCACGCCGCCAGCGTTCGTCCTGAGCCAGGATCAAACTCTCTAAAAAATTATATCTTAACACCTGAGTGTTAAAAACTTTTTAAAAAAGCTCTTTAGCTCATTTACATTCAATGCTGACGCATTTAATAATTGTCCTTGATTTCCTTAATTTCTCTTGGAATCGTTGGGTCCTTATTATTGTCGTTGTTTAATTTTCAAGGTCCGTTTTTCGCTCCCTCTCTCAAGGGCGCCCGATTATAATACCACATCCTTCCCCCGTTGTCAACACTTTTTTTAACTTTTTTTAAAAAATTTTTTCTAAATTTTGTGCATACTATATATAGTGTTTATATACATATTCAGACCACAATTTACATATAAAAAAGCGGATAGAATAATCTATCCGCCGAAAAAATTATAATCCTAAAAGCCTGAACGCGCCGATTGACTGTAAAAACAACAGAAGCATTAGCGCGGGGGCTATATATCTTATCATTATGGCATATAGCTTTTTACGGGTAAATTTGTGACCCGACTGCTCGATTTCATCAATAATCCACTGTGGCTTTACGACCCAACCGATTATAACACAGGTAAAGAAAGAAACAATTGGCATAAGGATACTGTTGCTTATATAATCCATTACGTCGAGGATTTGTCCTTTGCCGCCGCTTGGTAGGGGAATCTCAAAGTAGAGCGCGCTATAACCAAGGCAGACAAGCACTGCTGCCAGAGCAATTATAAGTGAAGCCCACACGGCAACTTTTTTGCGGCTCTTGCCCGTAAGCTCGATAAGATTTGCCACAACCGCTTCGAGCACCGAAACGCTTGAGGTGAGCGCCGCGAAGGTAACCATTATAAAGAACAGCAGACCTACCGCCGAGCCGATAAAGCCCATTTCGGCAAAGATCTTAGGAAGCGATACGAACATAAGGCTCGGTCCCGACGCCATACCTTCGGTACCTGAGAAAACGAAAACGGCGGGAATAATCATCATACCGATAAGCAGAGCCACGCCCGTATCGAAAAATTCTATCTGGGTTACTGATTTAGAGAGGTCTACGTCGCGTTTAACGTACGAGCCGTAGGTAATCATAATGCCCATTGCTACCGAAAGCGAGAAGAAAAGCTGACTCATAGCATCAAGCAACACGCCCATAAGCTTTCCAAAGGTGAGCCCCGTAAAATCGGGAATTACATACACCGCCAAGCCTTGAAGACCTGTACGGGTAACGCCCTCTCCATCGGTATGGGTAAGTGTCAGAGAGAAAACGCTTATTATTGCGATAAGCACCAAAAGTCCCGGCATAATAATGCGAGAAAAGCGCTCTATTCCCTTTTCGACGCCAAAGTACACAATTACCGCGCTTAAAAGAAGATACAGCAACGCCCATAAAATCGGCGCCACAGGTGAGGTTATAAAGTCGGTAAAGTAGCCATCCTGAGCCGCCGCCTTAGTGCCGCCGAACATCGCTACCGTATATTTTAAAATCCAACCGCCGATGGTACTGTAGTAAGGCATAATAAGCGCAGGCACAACAAAGGCAAGCTTGCCGACAAAGCCCCATTTCTTGCCGATTGCCGTAAACGCGCCAATAGAGCTTTTGCCCGTTTTTCTGCCGATTGCGATATCGGTGGTGAGCAACGAAAAGCCAAAGGTTAACACGAGTATCACGTAAACGAGCAGAAACAGTCCGCCGCCGTCCTTTGCCGCGAGATACGGAAAGCGCCATATATTGCCAAGTCCCACCGCGCTGCCTGCCGCCGCAAGAACAAAGCCGATACCGCCGCTGAATCCACTCTTTTTTGTTTTTTCTGCCATAATAAATCTCCTATAAAAGCAAAATAACCATTGCCGAAACAATGGTTATTTTATCACTTTAACGCATTAAATGCAACTGTTTTTTATTCGCCCTCAATTACAGCCAACATAAGTATACCTATAATAATCGCGAAAATGAATAGGTACTGTTTCTTGGTGAGCTTTTCTTTAAGGAAAATTCTCGACAATAGCAACGATACAACGCAAACTGAGGAAATAATCGGAGCTGCAATAGCGCCGTTACCGCTCATCGCGTATACGTAGGTCAGTTGTCCCGCAGTTTCACAAATTGCCGCAAGCAGCTTATCCTTTTGCTTTGTAACCTCAAATTTCACCTTCTTTATCTTCATAAAGATAAACAAAACGACTGCCACTAACGCAAAGGTAAGCTCGTAAGAGGTGTTGGCAACCAACTCGATATTGTCCGGCGTCACGTTTTTAAGCGGTGTGATTTCGGGCTCAAGATAATATACGTCCAAAAAGCTGCCGATAGCATCAATCAGCGCATAGCCGAAGGGCATCATAAAGGAAATTATCGCAAGCTTTTTTCCGTACTTCGCCGCGCGGTTTCCTTCCTTTTTCTCAAGGAAGCCTACGCCCAGTATACCGATTACGATAACGGCAATCGCCATCCACGCACCAAACGATATTTTCTGACTTAAAAATATCATACACAAGAGTGAGCATATAGCGCCCGACGTATTCTCAACGGGGTCGGAAATAGATTCTTGAAGAAATCTTATTCCAAAGAAAGAAAGCGCCATAGAGCCGATATAACATAGAGATACCGGTAAATATGTAATAAGGTGCGCAATTTCCAACCCTACGTCCTGTGTGAGCAGGGTAAAAATCGCATGTATGCCCATAACGGCGCCAACCAAAATACAAACCTTTAAATGTCCGTACTTTTCGTCGTCGTGTGAGCCTTTTTTATAAAACAGTTCTGCCGCGCCCCAAATAAGTGTGGTGGCTAGTGTAAAAAATATCCACATAAAATTTTTTCAACTCCATAAATAATTTTTAAAATATCATTTACAGGTTGAAATCGGGGGCGGTCTTCGGCGAAAATGCCGATTTGCAATTCGGTTTCTGTATCGTTTTGTCATAAACCTAAACCCTGCTTTTTATTTTATATTTACCTGTGCCAACCGCAGAGGACAAAACATTTCGCAAATCAGCAAAAGTTCCACCGACAATTGTGGATTTATCAACTGTGTGCGCTTGTCTTGAATTTAAATAAATATAAATGTATTCTTTTGTTTCGTATACGCGCCATATAGCACCATAACTGACGGTTACCGTGGCGCTTGTGTTTTCGCCACACTGTTCTATCAATATTTTGTTATTTTCAAATGTAAATTTATTTACAACACCGTGAAGCAATTTGTTTTGCTTGTATTGTATCTTAGGTAAAATAAAACCCGTGAAAACAATCATAAAATTTGCAAAGAGCAAAATTACATATATCATTATCAATTCAAAAGTAAGCAACCGCGACGTCCAAATTATCAGAAACCCAAGAAGACTTAATGCATCCATTAAAATCACAACAATATTCAAGGCTTTGCTTTTCGTAAAATTATGAAATTTATTAAACCTCTTCACCGTTTCCCAATCATATTTTGAAGTAGCTTCAATTTTCATATTGTTTCTCCTGCTAATTTCTTGGCAAAATCGGCAAGCTCGTCATCGCTATAAAACTCAATAGTTATGGTGCCTTTGCCCTTGCCTGTCGGTTTTATGTTAACCTTTCTTCCGAGCTCGGTCTTAAGCGATAGCTCAACCTCGCTATAATAATTGTTTTTTTGCTTTCTCTGCGGTGCCGCCTTAGGTGCAGTGCCCTTTGCCATTCTTTCAAGGTCGCGCACCGATGCGCCCGCCTTGGCTTCCTTTAGCATAAGCGCGCGGAGAGCTTCATCGTTGGCTGAAAGTATCGCACGCGCGTGGCCCGCCGAAATTGCACCCTCACGCAAAGCGGAAAGCGCCTTTTCATCAAGATTTAAAAGTCTTAAAGCGTTGGTTACGGCGCTACGGGATTTGCCTACGCTCTCGGCAACCTGCTCCTGAGTCAGACTGTATGTATCAATGAGCGTGCGGTAACCCATCGCCTCTTCAACCGCATTCAAGTCCTCGCGCTGAAGATTTTCAATGAGCGCCAATTCCATATACTCGCGGTCATCAACCTCACGCACAATTACGGGCACGGTATCAAGTCCTGCAAGGCGTGATGCGCGCCAACGGCGCTCACCCGCAATAATTTCGTATGCGCCGCTTGTTTTGGGGCGCACAACAATGGGTTGAATCAGTCCGTGCTTCGCTATACTGTCGGCAAGCTCGGACAGAGCATTCTCATCAAAATCACGGCGCGGTTGGCTACGGTTTGGTTCTATATCCGAAAGTCTTATCTCTACCGCGCTATCGCCGCCTTCGGCGTTTTCGTTAAAAAGTGATTCAAGTCCGCGACCTAAGCCGCCCTTTTTTACTGCCATTTTTTACGCCCTCCTGTTTCTCTTTAAAAATTCCTTGCCCAAATTGTTGTAGGCATCGCTACCCTTTGAGCGTTTATCGTAATACTGTATGGGGCAACCGTAGCTCGGCGCCTCGGAAAGTCTTACGGCGCGCGGAATTACGGTCTTATAAAGCTTGTTGGCAAAGTATTTCTTAATCTCACCCACAACCTGTTGGGTAAGGTTAAGTCTGCCATCGTACATGGTAAGCACGATTCCCTCAATCTCCAGGGTGGGATTATAAAGCCTCTTTACCTGACGGACCGATGCCATAAGCTGCGAAAGTCCCTCGAGCGCAAAATACTCACACTGAATAGGAACCAATACGGTATCCCCCGCGTTTAGCGCGTTTATGGTGATAAGCCCCAAAGACGGCGGACAGTCGATAAATATGTAATCGTAGGTTTCACGCACGGGTGACAGACCGATTTTCAGTTGCGATTCTCTGTGTTCAATCTCTATAAGGTCAACCTCTGCGGCGGCAAGATTCATAGAGGAGGGTA
>JAXJYT010000059.1:0-10107 GCA_036306845.1 Acutalibacteraceae bacterium
ATAACCTCAACAACACTGCAACGGTCGTGTGACTGTGAGGTATCGCGAAGCTTATCCACCATTTCCATAGCGGTATTCATTGCAGTATCAAAGCCGATTGTATATTCGGTAGAGGAAATATCGTTATCAATGGTACCGGGTACGCCAACACAAGGAACACCGTGTTCGGATAAATCACGTGCACCGCGGAAAGAACCGTCGCCGCCGATTACAACAAGACCCTCAATTCCTTCCTTTTTGCAGGTTTCAACTGCCGCCAGAATGCCTGCCTCTTCCTTAAAGCGAGGACTTCTTGCGGTATAAAGCATTGTACCGCCGCGGTTTATAACATCCGAAACAGAACGAGCGTCAAGGTCAATAAGCTCACCGTCAATAAGACCGTTGTAGCCACGGATTATACCCTTAACCTCCATACCGAGAGAAATTGCAGTTCTTACTGCCGAACGGATGGCAGCGTTCATACCGGGGGCGTCGCCGCCGCTTGTAAGCACACCAATTTTTTTCATAAATATCAACTCCACAAAATACAATGTAGTTATTTTTTTAACATTGTGGGTAATTATACACCAACATTCAAGAAAATTCAACCAATTTTCTCAAAATTAAACCTTTTTTGTAAAAATTTAGAGAATTATTCGTACATTTTCATTTCCGACCACTTTCTGAAGCGCCAAAAGCAAGGTTTGTGAGCCGTCACCCATCAGACGCGCGGGTGCCGAAAGTCGCCGCTTCGTATCGTTGCACACGATAGTTGTGGGCATATTGCCGTGATTTGCCGACAGTACCTCACACACCTTGTTAAACTGCGGTGTATCAATTCCGTCGACCTTAATATAAATTCCAGCTTTGACGGTGGGCATATCACTGCTTTGGGCGGCATTATCGGGAAGCGACTCAACACTTTCCACCAAAAGCTCGGTGTCGCGGTCCTCACGCTCACTTATTTTACCCTTAATAATAACAATATTACCTGCGGTAAGGAGTGGGCGGTACGCGGCATACGCGGTATTGAATACGGTAATCGAAATAGCTGCATCGGTATCCTCAACCGAAGAATACGCCATCACCGTTCCGTTTTTAAGCTGCTTCACCTTAAATTCATCAAGTATGCCTATTACCTGAACACGCTTACCGTCGCGATGCTTTTTTGCAAGAATGTCGATTATCGGCGTGAAAGCGCCCTGCCGCGCGAAGCGTGTATATGCAGATAACGGGTGTCCCGAAAGATACATTCCCGTTGCCTGCTTTTCGAGCGCAAGCATTTCGCTTTTTGGCATTTCCTCAACAAACTGTAGCTTTAATTCACTTTTTTCTTCACCTTGTCCGAAAAGGTCTAACTGACCATCACCCGAAAAGCGCTTTTCCGCCTCGATTACAGACAATATGTTATCAATATTATAAATCATCGTACGGCGGTTGTGTCCCGTACTGTCAAGCGCGCCGCTTTTAATAAGTCCCTCTAAAGCACGGCGGTTAAATTCCCTGCCGTAATTACGACTGCAAAAATCGTACATAGAGGTATATCTGCCGCTTTGACGCTCCGAAACTAATTTTTCAATAAGGCTTCTGCCTAAATTTTTTATAGCAAGAAGGCCAAAACGAATACCCGCTTTAGTAGCCGTAAAGTTTTCGTAGCTTTCGTTAACGCAGGGTGGTAAAATCCGAATACCCATACGCTTACATTCAGCCGTATAAAGCGCAATCTTGTCACTACTGTCAAGCACGCTTGTCAGTAGCGCCGCAAAATATTCTGCGGGATAGTGACACTTAAGATACGCCGTTTTATAAGCCACTATAGCATACGCCGCCGCGTGTGATTTGTTAAAGGCATAAGAGCTGAATGCCGACATTTCATCAAATATCCGTATCGCCGTTTGCTCATCAACACCGCGGGCAACTGCGCCTTCACATAAAACGTTACCGTTTGTGTCTTTTTCGCCCCATATAAACGCCTCGCGCTCACGCGCCATAACGTCGTGCTTCTTTTTTGCCATTGCGCGACGCACAATATCAGCTCTTCCGAACGAATATCCCGCAAGGGTACG
The DNA here is from genome assembly GCA_036306845.1 of Acutalibacteraceae bacterium. Lineage (GTDB taxonomy): Bacteria > Bacillota > Clostridia > Oscillospirales > Acutalibacteraceae > UBA737. Next base: position 2,046 of record JAXJYT010000059.1, read on the forward strand.
GAATATCTGCATTACCTGCTCCTGATAAACGATACAACCGTAGGTAACACGTAAAATCGGTTCTAAAAGCGGGGTATCATATTTTATGTCATTTGGGTTGTGTCGGTTATTTATATAGCGCGGAATTGAATCCATAGGTCCCGGTCTGTAGAGCGATATAATCGCAATCAAATCCTCTATGGTCTGCGGTCGCATTTTTCGCATAATGCTTTTCATTCCGTCCGATTCAAACTGGAACACGCCGTCGGTGAGCCCCCCGCTCATCATACTGAAGGTTTCGGCATCATCAAGCGGTATATTTTCTGCATTGAACTGCGGCTCGTATTCACGCACCGCCGCCTCGGTATCGGCAATAACCGTAAGGTTGCGAAGCCCCAAAAAGTCCATTTTCAGAAGCCCCAATTCCTCAAGAGCGGTCATCGTGTACTGTGTTACAACCGCCTCATCGTTAAGGGCTAACGGCACGTATGCGCTTACGGGCTTGTCCGAAATAACGACACCTGCCGCGTGGGTAGATGCGTGACGCGGCATACCCTCCACCTTTTGCGCCATATCAATAAGCTCCTTGACCTGAGTGTCACCCTCGTAAAGCTCGCGTAGCTCCTTAGAGCCCGCAAGCGCACGTTCAAGGGTCATACCAACCGCCCAGGGAATAAGCTTGGCAATCTTATCACAAACGGCATAGGGTATATCCATCGCCCTACCCACGTCACGTACTGCGGCGCGCGCCGCCATCGTGCCGAAGGTCACTATCTGCGCTACGTGGTCACTGCCGTATTTATCTATAACGTAATCGATAACCTTTTGTCGATTAACATAACAAAAATCAATGTCAAAGTCAGGCATTGAAACGCGCTCGGGATTAAGAAAACGTTCAAAAAGAAGATCGTAACGTATTGGATCTACACCCGTAATTCCTATACAGTATGCCGCCAGACTACCCGCGCCCGAGCCACGTCCGGGACCTACCGGAATCCCATGCGTTTTGGCGTAATTTATGAAGTCCCACACGATAAGATAGTAATCAACGTAGCCCATTTTATTGATTACCGAAAGCTCATATGATAATCTTTCACTTACCTCACGCGGTGGATTCTCACCGTATCGCTTATAAAGTCCCGCATAGCACTTATCACTAAAGAATTTAAAGTGGTCTATACCACCCGTATCAAAAAACGGCAATTTTATTTTACCGAATTCAAATTCTACGTTACATCTGTCTGCAATAAGCTGAGTACGGCTTACTGCATCGGGTATATCGGGAAAAGCGGCAAGCATCTGTTGCTCACTCTTCAAATAAAATTCCTGTGTTTTGAACTCTATAGGGCTTTTTTCGTTTATTTTAGAGCCCGTCTGAACGCAAAGCAACACCTTATGCATAAGGCTATCCTCTGCCTCAATATAATGCACGTCATTGGTAGCAACAAGCGGTATACCCGTTTCGCGTGAAAGCTTTATAAGGTACGGATTTATACGCAGTTGTTCTTCAATATTATGGTTCTGAATTTCCAAAAAGAAATTATTTTCCCCAAAGGTTTGCTTGTACCAAAGCGCCGTATCTACAGCCGCGGCATAATCGTTTTTCATAAGAGCCTTGGGTATTTCACCCGCAAGGCAGGCTGAAAGCGCAATTATACCCTCGTGATACTCCTTAAGCAGTTCTCTATCAACGCGGGGCTTTGAATAAAATCCGTCCACAAAGCCTAATGAAACAAGCTTGATAAGATTTTCATAGCCCTTATTATTTTCACAAAGAAGTACAAGATGACTGTACTCATTGTCGGGTCCCTTTTGTTTATCAAAACGGCTACGGGGTGCCACGTAAACCTCGCACCCGATAATTGCCTTTATGCCGTGTTTTTTTGCCGCCTTGTAAAAATCTATGGCGCCATACATAACGCCGTGGTCGGTAATGGCTACGGCAGTTTGTCCGCGTGCCGCTACGGCATCAAAAAGTCGGTCAATACGGCAACAACCGTCAAGTAAGCTGTATTCAGTATGAAGATGCAAATGCGCGAATGCCACCGCAATTCCCCCTTTTTACTTAGTATGCTCGTTGTAAATTTCCATTAACCGCTTAAGTCGGTGATTTAGTCCCGAAGCGGTAATGTTATTACTGCTTTTCTTACAAAGCTCCTTTAGTGAAAGCTCAGGATTTTCACGCCGCAAGGTTGCCGCCTCTATAAGCTCCTCTGAAAGAGCGGATAAAATGCCTTTTTTATCTAAAAAGTCTATCGCGCGGCGTTGCGCAATAGATGCCTCTACCGTTCTGCCGATATTGGCGCTATCGCAGTTTCTTGCGCGATTCATATTATTTTTCACACTTTTAATTATGGTAGTTTCTATGAGCTCAAGACTTCTTGCCGATGCGCCCATAACGGTAAGGAGATTCACAATCATCTCGCTACGCTTTATGTAAACCACAAAGCCGTTGCCGCGTGTAGAAATATTGGCGCTTATATAATGTTCTGCCAAAAGCGCTTTAAGCTCCTCGGCAAGAGCGCGGTCACGAACGGGAAAATCCACCCGATAACAAACAGTAGGGTCGGAAATCTGACCGCAGGCTAAAAATGCGCCCCTTATAAATGCGGAACCGCAGCATTCACGTGAAAGGTCCTCACGGTTAATTTTACCGTCGGCTATACCAAAATCGACAGTTGCCAGAATACGAAGGCGGTCAAATTCGTTAGGTATATCAACACGGTAGGTCGTGCGCTTGGTATTTCCCTGCGCGGTTACTGTATCGACACCGTAAACGCTTTTTATAAGTGACGAATAAAGCTGTGCGGTATGCTCGTTTTCGGTTTGCATACATATTTTTTTAACCGAAAAAGACCGACTAAAAAGTAGAAATCCGTAGGTTAGCGGTATTTTACAACATTTAGACGGTCTGATATTTGAAAGCTCGGTTTTTATGTCGGAACAAAACGACATACAAATACCACCTATTATTTATTTATGTCTCTATGAATAGAAACTGAGTTGTAACCCTTGTCCGATAAATGAGCGTTAAGCCGCTCGGCAAAGGTTACCGAGCGGTGTTTACCGCCCGTACAACCAAAGGATATTATAAGCTGACTCTTTCCTTCTTTTATATATAGAGGAATGGAAAAGTTGACAAAATCGGTTACCTTTTCTAAAAAGGCTAAACTGTCGGCACTGTTCATAACGTAATCCCGCACCTCTTTTTCAAGGCCCGTTTTGTGTTTAAGGTCATCTATATAAAAAGGATTTGGAAGACAACGTACATCAAAAATGATATCGGCATCCACATCATTACCGTATTTAAAGCCAAAGGATTTACACAGTATTTTGATGCCGCCTTTTTTGTTATCAAGAAAAATATCAGAAAGCTGAGATTTAAGCTGTGTCGCGGAAATAAGACTTGTGTCAACAATGTAATCCGCCCTGAAGCGTATTCGGGATAACATTTTTCTTTCAAGCGCTACTGCATCTGTAAGAGATATATCGTTGCGATCACACAGCGGATGCTTACGACGGTTTTCCTTGTATCTGTGCACAAGAACGTTATCCGAAGCATCAAGAAAAAGTATTTTATAACCAATGCCCGACTGTGTAAGTCCGTCTAATACGTCGGAAATTTCGTTGAACATATCACCGCCGCGCGCATCGGTTACTATTGCGATGCGACCCATTTCACCGTTACTGCGATTTGATAACTCTACAAAGGAAGGAATTATAGCGGGCGGAATGTTATCTACACAGTAAAAGCCCATATCCTCAAGCACGTTTGCCGCCTGCGATTTACCCGCACCCGACATACCCGTTACTATAAGCAGTTGCATTTTAATCATTCCCTTCCTATGAATATTACCTCTGTTTCAAGCGAAACACCGTCGGCGTCAAGCACCGTTTTCTGTATTTTTTTGATAAGCGATAAAACATCGCTACATGTAGCGTCACACTTGTTTATAACGAAGCCTGCGTGCTTTTCGCTTACCTGTGCGCCGCCAACGCTGACGCCCTTAAGATTATTCTTCTGAATTAGCGCACCTGCGAAATATCCCTCGGGTCGCTTAAAGGTACTACCCGCGCTCGGATATTCAAGCGGTTGCTTTTCACGGCGGCGGGTGAAATAATCATCCATACGCTCGCGAATTAAATTTTTATCATCACGCGCAAGCTCAAATTCGGCAGAAAGTACAATATCGCCACTTGTCTTAAATATGCTTGTTCTGTACCCAAGCGCCATATCACACGCTTCTACAACGCGAAGGCCACCGTTTTTATCCATAACGGTAGCACGCTTTATCACCTGCGATATTTCACCGCCGTATGCACCCGCATTCATAAATACTGCGCCACCAACGGTGCCCGGAATTCCAAAGGCGAATTCAAGCCCTGAAAGTCCCGCTTTTTGCGCTGCAATGCAAACTGTACGAAGTGAAGCGCCACCGCCTACGATAAGTCGGTTTTCTTCTACCGATATCTCATCCATGCCCTTAAGATACACCACCGCGCCCTCGATTCCGTTATCTGAAACCAATAGGTTAGAGCCTTTTCCAAGCAAGAATACGGGAACAAAGCATTGCGCCGCCGTGCGAAGCACAAAGGACAATTCTTCTGCGGTGTAAACGTTTATGAAGGCATCAGCATTACCGCCGATTTTAAAGGTCGTGTGATTACACATCGGCTCGTTTAAGACGTATTCAATTTTTCGTGTATCCAATTCACTTAAAAAAGCCTTAATATCCATAAAACACTTTCCTTTAAAGTTTGTTTAATGTATAGGTGACGCGGGCAATAACTACTGTCTTTTTGGTTTGAGTAAAAATTGTTCGTAGTGTCGCTTTGCTGTGAGCGGTGCCGTATCGTGTATACTGCCCCGAGCAAAAAGCGTGTGCTACGGGCAATTTTTACCAAACCCCTTATTTATTTATCTCACCAAGGTAGGCTGCGCCAATTATACCTGCATCATTACCAAGGTCGGCAGTCTTTATTATTGTCTTAACAGCTATATTACGGGCATAGTTTTCACCTTGTACAAACTCTTTTATGGGATTAGTAAGGGTTTCACCCTCTTTAGAAACACCGCCGCCAATGCAAACAACTTCGGGTTGGAAAACATTTACTATGTTAGCAATACCAACGGCTATATAACGGATGTATTGGTCAACGACCATTTTACCTGCCATATCACCACTACGCATAGCGTTAAAGGCAGTAAGACCGCTTATGTTATCAAGGTTACCATCACAAAGCTTCCACATTAAACTATCGGAATAACGAAGCATTGCCTGATAGGTTTGTCTTATGAGTGCAGTAGCGGATGCATAGGCTTCCCAGCAACCGTTTCTTCCGCAAGTGCAAGGCTCACCGTTCATCTGGATAACGGTGTGGCCAAGCTCTGCACCGGCACCGTTAGAACCAGAGAAAATCTTGCCGTCGATAATAACGCCGCCGCCGACACCCGTACCAAGTGTGATAGCAACGAAGTTGTTGGTGCCCTTGCCTGCGCCAGCGATAAATTCACCGTATGCCGCAGCGTTAGCATCGTTGTCAACGTAGAATTTCTTGCCGATACGCTCTTCCAGCATTTCACCAAGTGGCAAATCGAAGAAGCCCAGATTATTTGAGTATATTACAACGCCTGTGTTGGACTCGATAGATCCGGGTGAGCCGATACCGAAGCCGTCGATATCGTCAATAGTAAGACCTGCTTTTTTTATGGCATCGAGCGCTACTTTAGCTATATCGTCAACAATTTCCTCTGCGGGACGGGGACAGTTGGTTTTAACCTTTGCCGTAGCGATGATTTTTTTGTTTTCATCTACTACACCTGCAACGATATTTGTTCCGCCTAAATCTATTCCTAATCTGTACATTTTATATTCTCCTTTTCTTTTTAAAACGGTTCAACCTTAGTCTGTGAGCTATCGGCTTTGAAATCATCGCCCATACCAAGACGGTTGAGCAAATCCTCTGCCGCGTTGTAGCCCAATTTCTTCTGTCTGCTGTTCATAGCCGCAACCTCAATAATAACAGCAAGGTTACGACCGGGTTTTACGGGTATTGTAAGCGAAGGAATATTAAGACCTAATATTTCAGTGCTTTGATTTTCAAGACCCATTCTATCGTACACCTTATTTGAATCCCACGGTTCAAGATTTACAACAAGGTCGATTTTTTCGGTAAGCTTTACGGCGCCTACACCGAAAATACGACTTGCATTTATTATTCCTATGCCGCGAAGCTCAATAAAATGACGGATGTTATCGGGGGCAGTACCAACAAGTGATTTGCTTGAAACACGCCTGATTTCAACTGCATCATCGGCAATAAGTCGGTGACCGCGCTTAACAAGCTCAATAGCGGTTTCACTTTTACCTACGCCGCTTTCGCCAAGCAAAAGAATGCCTTCGCCGTAAACCTCAACAAAAACACCGTGCCGAGTGATGCGCGGCGCCAGATGAAGATTCAGAAATGCAATAAGCGCCGACGTGAAATCGGACGTCGATTCGTGTGTGCGCAAAAGCGGTACACCGTACTCTTCAGCAATTTCTGTGTAGTAAGGCGCCACCTCAAGATTACGGGCAATTACAACCGCAACGGGTTTTTTTGCAAAGAATTCGCGAATTCTCTCCCTTGCCTTTACCTCGGTAAAGCGCTTCAAAAAGCTTATTTCGCTGATACCCAAAATCTGAATACGCGGGCCGTCAAAATATTCAAAGTAGCCCGCAAGATGAAGACCCGGTCGGTTTATTTCGGTTGTTGACACCAAAATTTCATCTATATTATCGGGCAGATAAAGCGGTTCCAAAGAAAACTCATCGACAATCCTCTTAAGCGGTATTGTAAAATCGGTTTTCAATATATATTCCCCCTTGTACTGTTAGTTTTTTATTATTATACTATATTTGTTTATATTTTTAAATAATTTTTTTAAGGAAATTTGCATTTTACTTGCTAATATAGTAAAATAACGCTATAATCATATAAGAACTTGTACTTTTTGGAGGATTTTTTTAATGAAACTTGGTTTGCTTGGACTTCCAAACGTTGGAAAATCAACACTTTTTAATGCAATTACAAACGCAGGCGCGCAGTCGGCCAACTATCCGTTCTGCACAATCGAGCCGAACGTGGGTATGGTAAGCGTTCCCGACGAGCGTCTTGAAAAGCTTGCCGAAATATACGACCCTGATAAATTTACACCCGCAGTAATAGAGTTTGTTGACATCGCAGGTCTTGTGAAGGGCGCCTCTAAGGGCGAGGGTCTTGGCAACAAATTCCTTTCAAATATACGTGAAGTTGATGCCATCGTTCACGTTGTACGTTGTTTTGAAAGCACCGATATTATTCACGTTGAGGGCTCGGTTGACCCCTCACGCGATATCGAAACTATAAATTTAGAGCTGATTTTCTCGGATATTGAAATTGCCACACGCCGTCTTGATAAGGCAACCAAGGCGCTTAAGGGCGACAAATCCATGCAGGGTGAGGTTAATTTCCTCAAAAAGCTTATTGAGCATTTAGAGCAAGGATTACCCGCGCGCTCGGTTGAAATCACCGATGACAGTGAACTTGAAATTTTAAATACCACCTCGCTTTTATCGGCAAAGCCCGTAATATATGCTTGTAATATGAGTGAGGATGACTTTAAAGGCGGTATCGACAGCAACGTAAACTTTTCCGCAGTAAAGGAAATTGCCGAGCGCGAAAAGGCGGAAATCCTACCGATTTGCGCCGCGTTAGAGGCGGAAATTTCATCACTTGAGGACGATGAAAAGGTACTTTTCCTTGAGGAACTGGGTCTTGAACGTTCGGGTCTTGACCGTATGATTCAGAAGTGCTACTCCCTTTTAGGTCTTATTTCTTATCTTACCGCAGGAAAGCCCGAAGTACGCGCCTGGACCATTACAGAGGGCACAAAGGCTCCACAGGCGGCAGGTAAAATTCACAGCGACTTTGAGCGTGGCTTTATTCGCGCCGAGGTTATAGCGTATGACGACTTTATCGCTTGCGGCGGCAGTATGGTAACCGCAAAGGAAAAGGGCTTAGTGAGAAGTGAAGGCAAGGAATACGTTATGAAGGACGGCGA
>JAXJYT010000060.1:0-1256 GCA_036306845.1 Acutalibacteraceae bacterium
AATTTTTACTAAAAATTTGTCCTATCCCATTGCAATGAATGTTGTGCAAAATTAAATATTAGAATTTAATTTTGCCAAAGCCACTTCTAAAGTGGCTTGTCGGAACGCTTTTGAGCGTTTCGACTAACTACAATCATTATTATCTCATAACCTGAATAAATTTTAATAAAGACCTCCTGTGGTATGATTCAAACGTTACCATAGGAGGTTTTTATTGTAATCAGTGGTAAATTAGAAAATTGGTCAGAAACAAAGAGAATATACCAATATTCTTGACACCAAAAAGTGAAGGTAGTATAATTACCGCGTGAAATAACCTTAGGAGGTAATAGTATGGCAAAAAGAATACTTTTTCAGGGTGATTCTATCACCGATTGCGGTAGGGTGCGCGATAATTTCGGAAATTTGGGAACGGGTTATCCGCTTATGGCAGCGGCGGCGCTCGGTACCGATTGCGCAGGCGAATATGAATTTTTAAACCGCGGTATCGGCGGCAACAGAATTGTTGATTTATATGCTCGTATAAAGGTTGACTTTATAAATTTAAAGCCTGATTACGCCAGTATTCTTATAGGTGTAAATGATGCTTGGCACGAAATTTGTTGGCAAAACGGCGTTGCTGTAGAAAAGTTTGAAAAAGTTTACACAATGCTTTTGGAAGAATTACTTGCGGCTTGCCCTGATATGAAGCTCTTTTTGATGACGCCCTACGTTTTAGAGGGTACGGCTACCTGCAATAATGAGGAAATTCCCGATAAGCTTGAGCAATTTCAGACAAAGGTTGCGGCAAATGCGGCGGTTGTTAAGCATCTGGCAGAAAAGTTTAATTTACCTCTTGTTGAAACACAACCGATATTTGACGAGGCTTGCAAAAAAGCACCCGCGGCATATTGGCTTCGCGATGGTGTTCATCCTACACCGCAAGGTCATGAACTGTTAAAGCGCGCTTGGCTTGAAGCTTTTAATGATATAAAATAATATCGAATTTTTTGGTGATGCAAAATGAACAATATCGGTAACGTTTTAATTTTAGGTGACAGTTATTCTACCTTTGAGGGTATGATTCCCGAGGGGCAGGCTACATATTATGGTAAAGAGAGGCACCCGGACCACAAGGTTTCTGATTTTAAGGATACGTGGTGGGGTATGGTGATTGCCGAAAACGGCGGTACCCTTGTGCGCAACGACAGCTGGTCGGGCACTACAATATGTCATACGGGCTATAATGCTTCGGACTGTGCGCACAATTCCTTTGC
>JAXJYT010000061.1:0-1180 GCA_036306845.1 Acutalibacteraceae bacterium
ATGCAGCTTCTAAATGGCGCGTACCGTAAAATTGTAACGATAACCGGTACCAAACCCGATTCCTCACGCGATTACAGCTTTGATAAAAAAATGCCCGACGTTATTGAGCTTTTCGGTAAACAATGGAAGGCACTTGAAAAAATCTCAGAGCAAATAAAGAAAACCTACGGTCAAAACAATTCATACACCGCAACAATTGATACACTTGTTCGCCAACTTGAGGAGATGGCAGAAGACCATTACGAAATCGCGGCAAATGTATCATCACTTAATTCTAATATTTCATCCCTCGGAAGCACAATAGAAGCAATGAAGAAAACCGATATAACACTTGATTATATTGTTGTTTCTAATGTTGATGCTAAGCTTTCTAAACCCAATGCAGGATTTTTTAAGAAGCTTATTTATGGAATACAGGATTTATTAAATTCATACGTTGCCGACTATAACAACATCGGCGCAATGTCTGATGATAATGGTATTGAGGTATGGATGATAGGCGGTCGCGAACAGGCACAGGTGCTAAAGCAGGTTGTTGACTCTGACTTTACAGTAAAGAGCAAAAAAAGTGTTGGTGTAAGATTGGTTTCTGCTGTTAGTACGCTTTTACAGGCAACACTTGCTGGTAAGGGACCCGATGTAGCGCTTGGTATTCCGCAGACCGATGCAATGAATTTTGCGTTCCGTGGCGCTGCAGCCGATCTATCAAAGCTTGAAGGCTTTGACGATGTTAAGGCTAACTATCTTGATAGCGCAATGGGTGTTCTTTCTTATAATGGCGGCGTTTATGGTTTACCTCAATCTATGGATTTTCCTGTTTTATTCTATAGAACAGATATTTTGGATGAGCTTGACCTCGATGTTCCACAGACCTGGGACGATATATATGCGATGCTGCCTGTTCTTACACAAAACAATATGGCATTCGGTTTCCCTGTGAGTGATGCCGTTGAAACACCGCGTGAAAGCCTTATATCGTTCGGTACATTGTTGTATCAACGCGGCGGTAAATACTACACTGATGATCTTTCTTCTGTTACTTTTTCAGATGAATTAACTATAAACGTAATGAAAGATTGGTCTGAGCTTTACACAAGCTACGGTTTGCCGATTCAGTATAATTTTGTTAACCGTTTTGCGGCAGGAAATATGCCTATTGCAATTCAGAATTATACAGCAT
>JAXJYT010000062.1:0-1558 GCA_036306845.1 Acutalibacteraceae bacterium
ACGATAAGTAAAGTATCTTCATTTCCGAAGGTGTCATACGCCTTGCATACAAGGTCAATCTGCTCTACCGAGCCTAAATAGCCCGTATAAACGGCGTCAAAGGTCAGACCCTCACGCTTCCAGTGGTCAGCTATCGGCATAATATCTTCGGTAAGGTCACGGAAAGTAAAACCCGAAAAACCGCCCGTGTGTGTGGAAAGCACTGCGGTGGGAATGCCCGCGCATTCAATGCCTGCCGCCGATATAATCGGTAACGCTACTGTAAGTGAGCATTTACCGAAACAGGAAATATCGTGTATTGCCGCTACTCTTTTTTGCATAATAAAACTTCCTTCTATTGAAATTTGACGCTATACAGTATATAATAATTTTGATATTATTAAAATAGTCAAAAAAGGAGAATTTTATAATACCAGATGAAGTATACAATATCAAGGGGTAAAAGCCCCGTATATATTCAACTCTACGAGCAATTAAAGCGCGATATAGTAGAGGGTGTCTACAAAAGCGGACAAAAGCTACCGTCTAAACGCTTGCTTGCCGAGGAGCTTTCAATCAGTGTTATTACGGTGGAGCATACCTATTCCTTGCTTTTTGAGGAGGGGTTTATTGAACCGCGTGAGCGTAGCGGATACTTTGTGTGCTATACACCCGATGCTACGTTTTTAGCTCCCGTGGATAATCACCGTACCGCCATTTTACAAAGACATAATATAGAGCTTGCCGATACGTTTCCGTTTTCGGTTTATGCTAAAACAATGCGGAAGATTTTAAGTGTTTATGGTGACGATATATTTACAAGGTGTGATGATACGGGTGCGCCCGAGCTTAAAAGCGCCATAAGGGAATATCTTTTGCGTAGTCGCGGTATAAACGTATCGGAAAATCAGATAGTAATCGGCGCAGGCGCCGAATATCTTTACGGTATAATCGTTCAGATGTTGGGGCGCGAGCGGATATACGCCGTAGAAAAACCTTCCTATACGCGTATTGAACAGGTATATAGCGCTAACGGTGCTACTATACAGCTGCTACCTTTAAGTCAGGACGGAATAGAAAGCAAAGCGCTCTTAAAAACCGATGCAGATATACTTCATATAACCCCATACCGTAGTTTCCCGAGCGGTGTTACGGCAAGCGCCTCCAAAAAGCGTGAATATATACGTTGGGTAAGGGAAAAGGATAATAGAATTATAGTTGAAGATGACTTTGAATCGGAGTTCACATTACTTTCAAAGGCGGAAGAAACGGTATTTTCTTTGTCGGGCGGAAGCGGTGTTATATACGTAAATACTTTCTCAAAAACCGTATCACCCGCCGTGCGAATAGCATATATGATACTTCCGAGCGATATGTTACCGCTATACGATGAACGCGTAGGATTTTATTCCTGCAGCGTGCCGTATTATAATCAGTTAGTACTTGCTGAATTTATAAATAACGGTGATTTTGAACGTTCTATAAACCGCGCACGAAGAAAGCTTCGCAGGCACATAGGAAATTAAAAACGGTATCCTTGCGGATACCGTTAAAATTATTTTTTATCGATTTTTTTAGG
>JAXJYT010000063.1:0-19418 GCA_036306845.1 Acutalibacteraceae bacterium
CTTATATCCTTTTTCGATAAAGTATTTTGTTGCATTATAAACACAACGGGTATACTCAACCGGAATTATACAACCGTTTACATTGTTACTGTTTTCATTGATGATGGCAAAATTGATTTTTTGCTCGTTCATAACCTTGACGTATTTAACTAAATCATACTTATCATACTTTTCATAAGGCGCTAAAATTATGATACCGTCAATCATATGGTCACGGTAATACGAAAGGAAATCATCGATGTCGGTGTTTTTAGTTGCACTGTAAATCAGTATTTTGTAGCCCTCATTATCAGCAGCAGTTTTTATGCCGTTTATAAAAGAAGAATATGAATCAGAATCTGCCCAATAGGATACAACGCCCAAGGTATATGATTTACCGCTACGAAGTATCGAGGCGTTTTTATTCTGAACGTATCCAAGCTTTTTAGCGGACGCTAAAACCTTTTTACGCGTTTGCTCCGAAATTGATACCTTTTTACAATCATTCAAGACGTAAGACACAACCGAAATGCTTACGCCGACATCAGCCGCAACGTCTTTAATAGTAACTCTTTTTTCCAACTTTAAACCTCACAAAAAAATATATTATCTTAATATATAATACATTTTTTACCAGTAACAGTCAAGAATAACATATTTGCTATCCTGCGGCGGTATACCGCCGCAGGATACTATCAAATTTTTATCTTTACTTCTGATGAATTTAAGGCGCTTACACTTGCAATTATCTCTTCAAGTGATTGTGTATCATTTCTTAACACAAAATTAATTTCGCGCATACCGCCCGCTTCAATAAAGAAATAATCATCTTCAAGGCACTGCACCATACTGTTGTTTTCAACAACAATATGAACAGCAAACGCGGGATTATCACTTGTGTTTTCAACAGTAAATTTACCCTCTACTCTATCACCGTTACGCGACACATCGGTAGCACTGAGTTTTAACGTTGCCTTATCTACCGTGGAAATCTGGTCAATAAGGAACGGACCGTTTTCGTGCGCCATGGCAAGGCAGTATTTCTCTCTGCGTGAAACGCGGAACTCCTCATCCTCCATAACACTGCGGACAACGGGCCAGTATACCGATTGCGAAACAAGTTTTCCGTTTTCGCAAATGGCTACGCGAATTACAAAGTAGCTTTCGTTAAATTCATCGGGTATTGTAAATTCGCCGAAATCAAGCGAATTTTGATATTCATCACCCGAAATTAAAATATCGGATTTCTTTGACAAACAAAGTTTTAATTTTGGTGAATAAACCTGTAAATCACAGCATAAATTATGTGATTTTTCGGTTTCATTAAGTATACGCACATCAAGCTTTATTTTTTCACCCTTAGCGTATGTAAGCTCTGTTAATGCAAGGTGAACAGACAGCGGCAAATACGAATTTTTAATTGCATAATAAGGCGCTATCGGGTCATAATTACCGTCAATCATTTGTACGGCAACGGTTGCCCACGGACGCTTAAATACCCACGGCATCAATCCACCCGTTACAGGATATTGCTCGCGCATGGCCTGCGCCATAAACTGATAATACTCATACGCTGCTATTGATGTACCCATGCAAATGTCGGAAATGCTTATATCGTTAAACCTACAAATATGTGAAATGAGCGGCATTTTGGCGCGTATTCCCAATGGGTCACCGTACTCGCTCATATGGTTAACAAGAGCGGGATGAGTACGCGCCATTTCCTCATCACCAAAGTTTTTTATCGGCGTGTAGAACTCATCGCCCAAAAGTTGACGGAAGGTTTTGGCATTGGGGAAGCATTGCGTACCTGCTTCACCGATAAACGGAAGCTCCTTATACATTTTTCTGAACCAACAAGGTTCAAAAACGTTATAAACGTGAGCGCCGCCGCCATCGGGTGTAGTTCTTACCATTGGACGATACGGGTCAAGGTCCTCGGTACAGCTATGCCATACCCACACACAGTGATTTTCTACAGCATAGGGATTGTTTTCATTGCCCGAACAGTGAACAACCAATGATGGATGATTTCTTATTCTGTAAAGATACATAGACTGTTGAGCAGTAAACAATTCTTTATCCCAATTTGGATTACTGTGATTGGATATAAAGCTATCCTGCCAAACCATAATACCCATTTGGTCGCACAGATTATAGAAGTCATCGTGCTCAGGTGCATTACCCGCACCCCAAACGCGAATAAGATGAACGTTCTGATTTTTAATTAGCTCAAGCGCCCAACGGTAATCATTTTTTGATACGGTAAGCGTAAAATCAAGCAGTGTCCAGTTCATACCCTTCATAAAGAACTTTTTACCGTTAATTACTGCTTGATAATTACCCCATCTTGTACGCATACGCCTACCCGCAGTTTTAGTAAGTTCAAAGGTTCTAATACCAAAATCAAAAGTATGGAAATCTAGTTCCTCACCGTTACAAATAAGCGTAATATTTACCGTGTACAGGTTAGGTTCACCAAGTCCTAACGGATACCAAAGTCTCGGGTTTTCAATACGGATATCGCGCTCAAAGAACTGTCCCTCGTTATATTTTGTATTTATGCCAACCCTATTATAATCAAAAATATTTTGACTTTCGGTTTTACTGAACGCAACATTTCCCGTAGCCTTGTCAACAAGCTCATACCGTATATCAACGGTTGTATCAGTATCTACTATGTTCATTCCGCGAACGTATCCATATACATAACCGTTACCGATAGCATCACCCATAGGAACCTTAAGTTCATCAAGCTCAGGCGGTATAATTTCGAGCGAGAGACGCAAATCGGCATAATTTTCACCGATATTGATCGTAGCAAGGAACGGTCTGCTGATATGTAAAGGAGACACTAACTCTAAACGAACATCACGGTATATACCCATTGCGGTAAAATCACCGTTTGAAGTGTGGGTATCCTTAATCATATTCCATGGCACGAGAAATTTTTTCTGTGGATTACGATACATATTTTTCCATTCCTCGTCCGTAAATCCATAACTACAGGACATTATTTCAACGATAAGTGTGTTATCACCACCGTAATTCAAAAGCCCGTCAACCTCAACAATAGGTCCGCCGAACAGTCCTTCGTGTTCTCCTAAAAGGGTACCGTTAAGCCACACGCGGGAATAATACCCCATACCGTCAAAGCAAAGAAAGGCTTGACCCTGACTTTTATACCCGTGGAGAGAAAACTCGCGCTTATAGTACCAAATCTTTTGGTCGACACTACGGTAAAGCGAAGAATTAGTACCAACGTAGGGGTGCGGTAAAAGTCCTGCTTCGTATATGTTCATATATGTTCCTGCGGGGATAGTTGCATTATTTTTAAATTGCAACGAAGCAATATCGTCTGTTTTGGTATCCTCACTACAAAAAGACCATATACCGTTTAAATCAAAATGATTCTGTGGCAACGTTCTTTTTTCTATATAAAAGGGTTGCTGTAACATAATTAAATCACATCCATAGTTGCACTGCGGTAAAAACCGCAGTGCTTTTTTTGCAAGTAGACTACTGCATATTTTCTTCAATATCAATGTCTGCGGTGCCTTCCTCTTCCCTTCTTCTGCGAATAAAAATAACAACCACCGTAAACATAAGCATCAGGAGCAAAAGACCTAAACCGATTATTATAATTGTCCATATAAGCTTGGAATTATTTCCTTGTTTTACTATTACCTGTCTGTTTGGATTCTTAAATCCGTTATCGGTCTTATCCTTTCCATCTTCCTTTTCGTTCTTATCCTTGCTTGGTAAATCATGCTTTGTTTCCTCTTTGTTGTTTTCGGAAGTCTGAGGAGCGACAACAGGTTTAACGGGCGTCTTCTGAATCATAAATGCACCGTCATTCGGTACGGTAATTGTAAGTCTGCCGTCTTTGACCTTTGCTTCATACTCTTCAAGTGTACGCGATGATTTATCATAGCGGGTAATGATAAGAGTTTCTCCGTTATATTTACTGTCAACGGTAAACGTAATAGTGCGGTCGCCCTCGTATGCAGTTTGAGGAATCGTAAAGATATTAAACTGCGCTATACATTCGTTGCCGTAATTAAGCAGTAAATCATAATATTTACTTGTTTCGTCAAGCGTATTTACTGTAAGACGCGCCTCATCCGACATTTTTGCAGTCACCGAAACGCCTGTTTTCTGGTCGGTCAGTGTTCTTTGTGTAAACGCTTTACCTTGTTCGGTAGGTGCAGCACCATCGATGCCTTCAACCGAAAGAAGTCTTGCATCGGATATAGCATAATCGGCAGAATCGTTAATATTTACGATTTTAAAACGGTATTCAACGTTTGAATTATACTTCGGCGCGGTGATTTCACCAAGCGGGGATAGAATATCGGAATCAGATGTTTTATAAAGTTCGGTATAGTAGCCATCGGGTGTACCGCCAAGCAAAAGTTTACCGTCGGTTACATTCTGTGTTATAACATCAAGTTTTGAACCGGGACCTATCTGACGGTACATCTGAATCGCATCAATAAATATTTCATTTGAATCTGAAAACTCAAAACGCAAATCACTTATTGAATAATTTTCCTTAATGTTAATATTACTGATTATATATTTATCCCAATTGTTCGCAATATTAAGCTCTTCGCTTAATATTTCATATGTATCAATTCCGTTATCAGCCGATGCTGTAACCTTGAGCTTACCGCCGCCCTTCGCATAAAGAACGAGCATATAATAGCCATCCTGCATTCCGTACGGCATTTGTGTAGGTCTTAATCCAACACTGCTTTGCGCATTGATTTTAAGCGAGCTGTTACCGAAAGCAACTTGGGAATTTGAAACCGTCATACTACTTTTATCGTTGGTTTCCCAACCAAAAACATTATCAATAGATTCCCAAGAAAGTTCTGCTTGCAAAGCTTCATAATCGGCAAGTTTGCTTTTGAAACTATCCTTAGCCGTCTGTGATACGCTGACAGCCTTCATCCATTCAGTGATGACGTAAACGTCCTCGTCGGTAGCCTTTGTGTAATCAAAAGCAGATATCATAGCTTCAACGTTCGCCTTTGCTTCACTAATCGGTAGAAGCTCTACGTTATCAATTATTGCATATGTATCTGCAACATCACCGACAACAAATATTGCCCACCATATATTTCCCGAAGCATCCGACTTGATTGTATGCGCACTCAAGGTCCATTTATCCGCATTTGATTTTTGAACCGACTGCCAATTAGTATTCCATGTTGAACCGTTATTGGTTTTTCCAAACACTTTTGTATCGGCTGTTCCCTTTACCCAATATGAAATAATATAATCGGTATTTGGAGTATAACCGCTTATAACACCATCGGTAATACTATCGGTTTTATCGCCGTTTGCAGTTGCGGGTAAAAGTCTGAAGCCAGAGCCGGAATCAACCTTATTAACATTTACTTTAAACGCATTATTACCGCTATATGCATCATTTAAAATACTAACCGAATACGGTGTTGCGTTTGAAACATAGTTAGTTTTCCAACCCGTTGTTATATTTGTATAGTCGCCGTTCACCAATGTTGCATTGTTATCAAGCTCAAAATCATAGTTTGCGATTTGTGAGCTTTTAGCAACAAAAGCGTTATAGTTTGTGATGTTTGCTTTTCCAAGCGCATTAATCCATTGCTCAATATCCTTTGCCTTTTTAACTGCATCAGTATCGGTAGGATTAAATACAGTTATCATTGCTTCAACATCTGCTATCGCATGCGCCTTGGTTTGCATTGATATATCATCGATAAATACATATTTGCCCGCATCGGCATATACATAAACGTTAAACCACGTTTCACCCGCACTGTTAGTATTAACCTCTTTAGTGTAAAGTTTCCAGTCATCACCGGGATTTTCTAATTTTGTACCCCAGTTGGTCGACCAGCTGCCCGAACTATATGATTTTGCATATACCCGTGACGCGGCATTACCCTTTACCCAATAGCTTACAAGATATTTTGTATCGGCGGCAAGATTCTCGGTAATACCCTTCTCCGTGGTATTATCCTTATTAGCTGTGTTGTTAAATATCCTGTATTCCTTATTAGCTTTACCTGTAATTTTTAAAGAATTATTACCACTATGAGCATCATTTGAAATTTCAACAGTTGTGTTTCCTGATTTTATTTCATCCGATGTCATCCAACCGCTTGTGAAATTCTTGAAGCTTCCAACAGTATAATTCACTTCGCTTGATGCTTCAAAACCCGGATTTTCGAGCAAATTATTTGAGCCTATCGATTTTTTAGCCACAAAAATATCATAATTAGAAATATTGGCGCTACCCAAAGCCGCAATCCACTGCTCGATATCAGCAACGGCACGGTCAGCATAGCTTGAAGTAACGTTAAGATTGTCAATCATAGCTTCAACGTTCTTTATTGCCTGTGATTTGGTCTGCATTAACACATCATCAATATAAAGAACCGTTTCGTTGTCTTTTGTACGCTGCGCGTTTATGTTCCACCAAGCCTGACCATCGCTTCCTACCGCAAAAGCCGTAACCTCATCAGTTACAAGCGTCCAATCGTCATATTGCTTCAAGCCATCACGAACATTGGTTCCTTCAAAAGTGCCTGAAGAAGTAAGTTTTTTCCAAAAGATTTGTGATTTACCGCTACCCTTAACCCAATAACTAACAATATAGGTTTCATCAGCAGTTAGACCCGATATCCTACCCTTCAGTTCGGTATCAACAATAAGATTTTTATTTGCAAATATTCTTGTATCATCATTGTTAGCGGAATTAGTAGGCATTGTAACCTTCAAGGAATTATTTCCACTATGTGCATCGCCCGAAATGCTATAAGAAAATTTAGCTGATGCGCTATAACTAGTAACCCAGCCATCAGTAATTGGAGCTTTGTTCCACTCCTTGCCCGAAGTATTTGTTGCATCGTTTGAAAGCTCAAAGCCTGAGTTATCAAGAATGTTACCGTTACTCAAATATGTATATTTTTTATTCGAAATAGGTTCTTGTGGTGTAACTTCTCCTTGACTTCCCGAATCACTTGTGCCGTTAATTTTATTGGTAAAAATATTATAGTTTGATATATTGCTTTGTCCAAGCACTGCTACCCATTTTTCGATGTCGGCTTTAGCCTGCACCGCATAAGCGCTTTGCGTGCTGAATGCTTCTATCATAGCTTCGGTATTAGCGATAGCCTGCGCTTTTGTAAGCATAGAGACATCATCTAAAATCACATATGAAGCACCGGTATCTAAGCCCGTTACATTTATATTCCACCATACCTGACCTAAAGCGTTGGCAGTAACCTCCTGAGAAACAAAATTCCAATCATCATTTGCAGGAATATAGTCATATCTGACATTTCCGGCATCTGCGCCTGTATCCGTTAAGTTTTTTGCATAGATTCGTGATTTTGCGTTACCCTTAACCCAATAATTGACAATATAGGTTTCATTTGCAGTAAGACCTGTTATTCTTCCTTTGAGTTCAGTATCAGTAATTAAATCCTTGTTGGCGTGAAGACGTGTGTCACCTGCATTTTGTGCGATATCTAACCTTAACGCATATTTTCCGCTATGAGTATCATCGGTAATACTATAAACAAAGTTACTATGTGACCAGCTGGTAGTCCATCCGTCAACGATTATTGCATTTTCCCATGCTTTGCTTGACGAATTTGTAATTGCAGTAGCATCCTCAAATCCCGCATTGTAAAGCGGATTGCCTGTACTTATATAGTTATAATTCGTGTTGCAACCAAAATCATACAAGGCTTTGGGAACAGTATAACCTGTTGCATTTTCAAAATCGCCGTTCTGCAGACCTGTATACTTTGTGAAAGAAACATCGTCAACAAAGATAGTACCACTATCGCCTGCAGAGCGGATTTCAAACTGAATTTTGCCGGAAGCACCGACAACCACAGCATCCACACAAAGCATCTGCCACTCTGATGTTAACGCTAATGACTTTTCGGCAATGTTTTTAACTGCGGCATCCTTATATTTAATTGCAATATTACCGCTACCTCTTGCGTATAACGATAAAGCGTATACGCCGCTTTCAAGTCCGCTTATAATTCCATCAGCATTTGCATTATCGCTTCTCAAGGCGAATTGTGCTCCGGAAGATAATGTAGCAGATAATGATTTCTTACCGCTTTTAGCATCATCGCTGATAGCAAAGCTAGTGTTTGAAACATTGCCGACAACCCAACCGCTTGTGAGATAGGTGTTTTCTGTGGCAGTGTCTATCGCCGCCACAGAATCACTATACTCAAAACCACCATTTGATAAGAGATTTTGAGAACCACTTGCAACGGTAATACCCTCAAGCGGGTCTGCAAATACGCCAAACATTGCACCCGTGCTTACAACAACACAAAGCGCCAATGCCAAAGCTATAATTATTTTAAAATAGTTTTTCATAAATTCAGCCTCCTTTGTTTGACGTATTATTCATAACCGTAAACGGTAACAATTCTTGAAGCATAGGAAACATCGTTTGAATCCTTATCGTTTTGAATTTTAAACGTAACAGTTATAAAAGAATTTTCATCGGGGATATTTACAGAACCGTCAAGTGAGAGAATGCTCTCATCAGATACACTTTCGATTGTTACGGTGTATCCTTCAAGCAGTGGTTCGGGCATAGTAATATTCTCGCCCAATTTAACTGCGGCAACACTCGGTAGAGTTCTTGCAATGACACTTGAATTAATAAGCGTTGAAAAGCGCAGATTATCAAAGCTTACAAACGAACTTGTGTTACCTGAAAGATTTGTAACAGTTATAGCAACACTGTTAACAAGAGAATCTATCTGTATATCGTTGATAGTAATCTCTGTCCATTCCTCAGATGTATCAAATTCCTTTACAACAGGTGTACCATTGTCGGTTTGAACTGAAAGCTTTATCTTTCCGTTTCCGCGAACGAATGTAGAAAGCGCGAAGCTACCACTCTTGGATTCAAGCTCATCGAACGTGAATGTGAGTGAAGAATCTTTGCCGGGAAGTACTGCCATAGCGCAGTAATCACCCTCATAAGACTCACGGCTCGCTTCGAGTGATGCATAGCCCTTGCTATCGGTCACCTTCCATCCCGCAGGAGCACCCGACATAATCTTTTCGGCACCACCGTTTTGAATAGCATTTTCATCATTAAGTGTAATCGAAACATCATCAAGATAAGCATATAAAACAAGGTCTTCATCAAGTTTGATACTATCGGGTTGAGCAGAACGGTCAAACCATGTATCAATTTGCAGTGTACCATCAATAACCTTGATGTTTTCGATAACAAGCTCGTGCCATTCATCATCAGTATATTCATACCAAGGAATATAGCTTACCGTTTGTTTTTGCGTTTTAACACCAATCTTAAACTTAACGTTAGAGCGTATCCAAGCCCTGAAAGTATATGTTCCGGCGGGAAGATTAGTGAAATCCATTGATGGAGTTACACCGCCCTGTGTAAACTGCGTACCCGCCTTGTTATGATATGCCTTTTCGTCAAGCGTACACTTAAGCGAATAATCGCCCGAATGTTTATCCTCGTCAACAACATAGGCATCAAAATAACCAATGTAGTTATTTAATTCCCAACCTGTTGCGATATAGTTTGTTACCTTACCGTCACGTTCGAAATCGCCGTTTAGTGATTCCATAATATTTTGACCGGGCAATACGGTCATTGTCTGTGTACTTGGTGTATCACTACGGTTAGAGAACGACATTTCAAGAATTGAAATATACTCGTTTATGTTTCCGTCACCGCTGAACACAAATTCAACATAAGCACATCCACTATTAATATTAGCCGTAATCTTGGTTGTTTGATAACGACTTGAAGAGTTTATTACCGACTCATACGTAGGTCCGTTTTCACCGTCACGAATTCGCATTACACCGCTTACACCGCCCGTAGAAAGTGTTGATGCAGAGAAAGTATAATTTCCTGATGTAAGGTTCTTCTTATACTGACCCATAGTAACGTTAAATGCTTCATCCGAATTTATATAAACCGCATTTTGATAGTTTTCACCCGTATAATAATTCAATTTAATTGCCTTTAAATTTTTATCATTTTGAGCATCAGTTAAATTCGTATCGTTTACGTCAACTGTAGTATTTGCAGTTTTGTAATAGAAGTTTGCGGGTAAAGTAAGACCCTTGGCGGGAATAAGCGAAGAAATTGCTGTGTTATACATCATATTTCTTGAAAGCTCTATATTACAAATTTGTGTAAACTGCGAATAATCACCAAACAAGGTTGCAGAAACATTTACAGTAACACTGTTGGATGTAATATTAATTTCGGGTATAACAATCTGTGTCCATTCCTCGTTAATGGGAATTGAGATATTTTTATTGTTGTTCTTACCTGCACGGCTTACCGATATTGTACTTGCAGTATTATTATTTCTAATCCACGCAGTAAGTGTATATTTACCGTTAGGAATATTATCAACGTCCTGCCTTATAGCACTTGTAACTCTTGAAGATGAACGTATATCGGCAACATTGGCACCGTGCGGACCTTCATCTTTAAGTATTTTAATCGCGTTGGCATTTATCAGTCGCCAATCGGTAGGCAGACCTGCGCTATTCAAGCCTTTAAAGTTAGAATTTGAAAGTAAATTAAGATTGTATTTATTATCAAAGCCGTTAGCATAAACGGATTTTGAATAATTTTGTGTATAGGTATAGCCTTCCTTTTCAACCGCCCATACTGACAGTTTATATTCAAATACCGATTCGGGCAAATAAATTGAGCGTGTACCCAAGCGCGCAATACCGTCACTGCCCGTTACACCTACATCATATATTACATTTTCAAGGCCAACCGCTTCAATGAGCAGTCTTACAGTAGCTCCGCGAACGAGCTTTCCGTTACCGTCTACAACGGTTGCTTCAATATGTATCGGTTCATCGGCATTAAAGCTTTCAACGTCGGTAAACTCGTGTGTATCACCATTATAGTAGGTTACCGTCATATCCTTTACGGTAAGTGTACGCTTATCTTCGGATATATTAAGCGTGTTAACCGAAATTTCATTGCTTTCTATGTAATCTGATTCACCTAACCCGTAATATGCGCGAAGTTTTACGGTATAATTGGTACCAAAATCAAGGTCCTCTACCGTGATTTTTTTATTAGTGAAAATTTCATCATTACCAATACATGGTCCCAAAAGCGTATTATCGGCAGTTTTTCTGTTTGGAGAATGAACAGTATAATACGGATTATCGTTTACAAGCAAAACATATCTGTGTATAGCGGCGCCTTTTGATGAAATTTGCCATGATACATCAAATGAATGCTCTTTAATATCAGATGCGGCAAAGTTTGTAATTGATTTTGCGGTATCGGCACCCACTACATCAGTATATTGATGCGCGCCAATATCGGGGGCTTGTGTTTCACTAACAGGATTACCGAAGAAATCCAAGCCACCGTTTGATTTTATAAGTTTACCCGCACCTATACAAGGTGAGCCATCCTTAAGTGTGAAATAACCCTTTGCAATTACATTTGCGATACCGTGATGGTCACCTTCGGCATCGTTGTTTAAATATGCATTATAGCAATTATCACCTGTTTTTGTAGTGGTGTTACCGTTTTCACTATCTATAGTAGGCAATAACGGTATATTAAGCATTGGGTCAACAGTTAAATTGTTGCTTGCCTTTATGCCTGCATCTTCAAAATCACTATAGCTTGTATAAACGGTATTTTGCTCATTTTCACCCATAGAAATGTACTTATCAATACCATAAAACACATTATTGTTAACATACGCCATATTTTCACCCAAGGTATCCCATCGACACGATACTTCGGCTTCACGGTATGTTTCTAAATTGTAAAAAATATTGTTATAAAGATGTAAGCCCTTGTCACCAAGGTCAAAGACCTTTACATCATAGCTGTCTGTAACAATAAGATTATTATAAAAATATGAATTTTCAGCACCTTTATCGGCATAAACGGTACCCTTATTACGCAAACCGCGCCAATTATCATTAAAACTTATATTATAACGCCAAACGCAACTTCTGACATAAGCATCGGCAAAATCGGCATCATCCCATTCTATGTTACAGGGAATATATATAGGACCTGCATTATGGTGGGTATAGTTATATTCAAAAACAGTACCAACAGACTGACCGTCTGCATCAAACACACCGTCATCTGCCCCTGAATTTTGGTCCATACCGAAAATTTCATTACCGCGGTATACAAGGTCGATTGTACTTGCCGACCACATAACCCAGAACGAATGACCGTTATCGTTGTTCCAACAAACGTTATTTTCAACAATACAGCCTTCACCCTTTGAGCCGTCAACATTAAACAAAGTAACCGCCGCACCAGTTCCGTATATTACATTGTTTGCAATACGGATATCTGTTGAAAAGGTCATTTCCTCTTGGTCAACAACCCAACCCGAAACCTGATGGTCGCCCCAGTCGGATCCAACAGAAATGGCTGTAAGTGCTGTATTGGCAATTTCATTATTTAAAACACGGATACCGTTAAATTTGGTAGGAATCTTCACACTGCCTACAAGACATGTGAACTTTATGGCGGTACCATTAATACCGTCAACACGGGTATAGTTATCTACTACACTGTTATATTTAAGTATATTGTTAATACTTGAGCGCGTGTTTGTTGTTATTTTGCTAAAATAGCAACGTTCAATAACATAATGATCGGCAACGCCGAAATCCTCTGCAACGACCCAAATACCAAAACAAGAAGCCATGCTTTGATTTGGACTGTTTGTTATTGATAAATCATATATTTCAAAATATTCCTGATTGTATAAAAGTATTGTGCTACCCTCAAAAAATCCGTCATAAAACGCAGATGCACCGTTAATTATAGGAAGGGTATCACCACCGTATTTACCGATTATAATCGGCTTTCCCTCTGCGCCCGAGCCTTGAGGTAAAATTCTGCCATTCCACACTCCACCTGACTTGAATAAAATTTGGTCACCCGGTAAAAGTGTTGTTGCATTTACCTTGTCAAGTGATTTCCATGCAGTTGAAGGTGTAGTACCGTTGTTTTCATCGTTACCTTGTACGTTATCGACGTAATAAACGGTACCACCAAAATCACCGTAATCACTGCCTGTTAATGCAAATGCATCAAGCGTGAGCATGCTGCAAACGGATATCGCAACTATTACGGCCAGTAAAAGACTTATAGACTTACTTAATATTTTATTCAATGCATTCCCCTCCTTGAATCATTATGAAAAAGAATCGATTTTACTGTATACAGTATCGTTTTTTTCTACCTTTGTTTTTTCTGTACGCTCATCAATCAGCTCTTGTAAAAGTTCATCACCAAAACGGTCCTCAGTTTTATCACTGCCCGATTTTTCAAAAATCGCCTCACGCAATTCCTGCAAACGAATACTATGCAAATATTGATAATATCCGCTTGCCGAATACTTTTCGGGACCGTACACCTCGCCGCCCTTTTTTATAATCTCGGCACGTCGTTCGTTTTCTTCATCCAAGAGCTTATTAAATGACTCAAAGGTTGTATCCTTCTTTTCCACAACACCGTATTCTATCATCAATTCTTGCTCTATTTTGACTTCCTTTATGGCAGAGAGCGTTTTATCCTTTAGCACCTCAAGCGGTACCTCCCCACCGAAATCAGAGTTTTTATCCCAAAAATCGATTCCCTCATTTACATTGTGAGTGGAATAAAAATATGTTACAACGTCAGCTTTCAGCCCCTCTGCCAAAAGTGCAAATTCACCGTAGGACACGTCTGTACCGTTTACGGTGGCAACGGTATCATTACTTGATACACGGTTTGCCAAAGCAAGACTTAAAACTATACTTACGATTATCACAAAAAAGCAAATTGCCGATATTATGATAATTTTTTTACTTTTGGCGAAAAGCTTAGTCATAAAGAATTACTCCTTTATATAAAGGTTTATTTTAATGTTTTGTTGTATTCGTTAATTATATTTACCCAAGCGTCATCAACCGCCGCTACCGCAGCATCAACGGACGTAGAACCCTTAATCACCTTTGTAAAGGTGTCTCTTACCGTTTCGTTATACGATGTTGTAAGACCTGTTTTAATATAATTAAAATTGTGCCAGTTTTCAGTTGTAGAAATCATTAAAAGGTTTTCTACCGACTGCTCATCATAGGTATTCATAGTAAAGCCGCTCTTAAGCTGGGTTTCAAGCTCCTGATATACGGGTTGATATACATAGGTTACTATATCTGCTATTGCCTGTGCCGTTTCCATATCCTTTTCAAGCGATTTTGGCATTACAGCAATATTTGTTACCATAGAGCAAGCAACATACTCGTCACCATCTTTAGCAACGGGGAACGGTAATACACCGAATTCAAAGTTGCAATTGCCCTTCACCTTTGAAAGATGCGCAATTGAACCCTCATACATTGCAAGTGTTTTTGATTTGAACATATCAAATGCAGTTTCATAGGTATCGTTACCGCCGCGTGTCCAGATATAATCACAGGCAATTACCTTTTTAACGTTCTCAAGCGCATCGTACATTTCCTTTGACTTTAAGCCCGAAGCGTATGTACCATCATCTTTTTGTGTCATAATTTCTGCGCCGTAAGGAATAAGCCAACTTGAAAGAGCATCACCTGCGGTAGCCCCAAAGCCACCATAAACTTCATATGTACCGTTTTTATTAACGGCTACTTTATTGGCAACCTCTAAATATTTTTCAAATGTCCACTTACCTTCGCTTACATCCTTATACAATGCATTAACGTCTACGCCGCGGTCATTAAAGTGTTCTTTATTGAAATAGATAATATTTTCGGCGGGGTTATAATCATAAAAAGCGATTGAATAGAATGAACCGTCATCCTGCTTAAAGGTATCAACAGCGGGTTTATAGAACTGCGGTAGGTCTCCGTCAAACACCTTGCTTAAGTCGAGCAAATGATTATCATTAAATGCAGACGTAGCCCACGATTCACGCATTAATACAACATCGCCGAGAGGCGCATCGCCCATTTCACCCGCAACAAACGAGGAGAGTATTTCACCTGCCGCTACCTCTTTAAATACAAACTTGCAGTTGTAAAGCTCTTCCATTTCCCTCATACGAAGATAATAGGTCTGCATCTTTTCATCGGTTGCATCCTCAAATATTTTAAGTGTCTGTCCCCAGGTTACAAAGGTAATTTCCCTGCCCTTGAGATCGACAACGTCCATTTTACTTGAATCAATTTTACCGCTCTTATCGCCACAACCCGCAAGGCAGAAAACGAGCACAAAGCACATTACTAATGCCAACAGTCTACAAATAATGTTTTTCATATTTATCACCCTTTAAAAAGTATTAGATAAATTATTTCTTAGGCTTTCTAAGTAGTAATACAACACAAAGAATACCTGCTATCAACACAACGCCGCCAACAATTGCTGCAATAATTATAAGGGAAGAATTGTCTGCTTCCTCCTCAATAACAACTGTTTGTGCATTAGAGCTGTCGGTGCTGCTTTCTGTACCTGTTGTAGTGGTATCAGAATCTGTTCCGTCCTCTTCCGAGCTTAAGGCATCCGATGTGTTATCAACACTGCTATTGTTCTGAGAAGCGGTAGGCTTCTTGTCATCGGTCGAGGCAGTAGGCTCATCATTTGATGTAGTTGGTGCCGAAGCATCTGCCTTAATATCAGTAAGAGTCATCATGCGATACGCAATAGGTGTCCAAAGTTGTTCGTAATTAACCTCAGAATTTATTATACAATCGGAAGTTGCATCGTTGTTGGTATCATCGTTAATTTGAAATTCAATACCAACCATATTGCCCTTTTTAGCATTGGATACACGTGTCCAAGGGATAGCAAGCTCTACTGTGTATTCATTATTTGAATTTTTATCAGAACCCCACTGTGCGCCCTTGTATTCGGCAAGCATTGCGGTAGCATTGCAAGCTTCCTCATCAAGCATTCCCGTAAATTCGCCGCTGCGGCTTACACGGAATTGTGAAATATCCTTTTTATTAGAGCTATGTGTATTTTCTTCATCAAGGAAAACCTCAAAACTATCGGTGCCCCAATAAGCATTATCGGCAACCTTAGAAGACGGCGTTGCATCGGATACATATCCTAAAACATACAGGAATTTTTCATCCCACATAAGACGAGCATAGCCTTTAACACCTGTATTTTCACCCTCATTAACAAAATCAATTGCAATTTTGTTTGATGAACCGTTCCAAATATCGTCCATTTTACCGTCAACAGCAGGGGTTCCGTACGGTATAGCATCCGCGCTTAACGCACTAACAGGCAACGCCGCAAACGTTACGGTCACAACCGTTAGAATTGCTAAAAGAATTTTGCTGTACTTTAATGATTTTTTTAACATGAAAATTTCTCCCTTTTTAATTTTATTACAGTAGCGTTATCCTACAATACCGCTACGTTCAATACCGCCAACAAGATTTTTATGTGTAAACGAATAAATAATCACAAGTGGAAGCATAAGCAGTAGCGCACCTGCACCGTTAAGCATTGAAGCCATACGTGCATCGAGGTTATCCATACCCGTAAGTGCTTTGGCAACTGCCAGATTTTCCGAAAGATTTGCTACCTGAACGG
The DNA here is from genome assembly GCA_036306845.1 of Acutalibacteraceae bacterium. Classification (GTDB taxonomy): domain Bacteria; phylum Bacillota; class Clostridia; order Oscillospirales; family Acutalibacteraceae; genus UBA737. The sequence goes on from JAXJYT010000063.1 coordinate 16,589, forward strand.
CAAGCACCTTGCCTGAGCTATAAAACCAACTTGCATAGAACGAATCGGTCCACTGCCAAACAAACGATAGCACGATAACCACGAAAAGAATCGGACGCCCCATTGGAAACATTACCTCGTAAAAGGTTCGGGCATATCCCGCACCGTCAATCTTTGCAGCTTCCTCAAGCTCCTTTGGAACACCGCGATAAAACTGTCGCATAAGGTAAATGTATAAACCGTTTTTAAGTCCCATACAGGTTATACCGTTTATTAAGAATGGCCAGATACTGTCAAGCAGGTTTATTCCTTCACCGTTTATCAGCTTGAAAATTCCAAAAATATCAAAATAACGGTAGTTTAAAAATAAGGGTGTAATTATCACTTCAACAGGTATAACCAATACCAAAATAACTGCACCAAACAATACATTCTTAAAAGGAAATTTATACCGCGCAAAGCCATATCCTACAAGCGTACACGATATCGCTTGTGTTATGGCGGCAATTGCACTTATTAAAACGGTGTTAAGTGAACTGTCCAAAAAACTAATTGTTGAAATTACGGTTTTAAGATTTATCAGCGTCCAATCGCGCGGGATAATACCAACACTTTTATCGTAAAGATTTTCAGTAGTCATAAACACGCTGAGTGACTTTTCTAAAATCGGATAAATTATGTAATAAGCAATACCTATTACGATTATCAGTCGGAATAGCTTATAGAAAAATGTACCGATTCTCTCAATATCCTTTTTGTTAGGATTTAAAACGAAACTACTCATATTTTACCTCCCAACAACTAATCGTAATAGAATACAATGCGAGAAACTATGAGCACCATTATTGCAAGAATAACAAGCTCAAGTCCGCAGAATATGAATGCCATTGCCGCACTAAGCGATAGGTCTACATTACCCGTGCGCGCAGTTTCAAGTATAAGACCCAAAACAGGACTACTGCTTGAAGAAAGCGAATTGACAATAGAATAAACAACATTTATAAGTATATATGGTGATACCATCGGGAAGGTTACCTTCCAAAAACTTTCCCAACCCGTAGCGCCTTCCATTGTTGCGGCTTCATATACCGATTCGGGAATTGTACGAAGTCCTGCAAGGAATATAAGTATCTGTATACCGCTTGAGGTAATGACCTCATATAGCTTTGAAATTGCGGTTGTAAAATACTGTGCCAACGCACCCGAAAGTCCAAGCAAATCAAGCACTAAGGTTGAACCCATCTGCATTTCAACGTTATCGCCCGAGGTAGCCGATGTAATAATACCGCCCGAAACATCAGCCGCGTTGAGCGAAGACAAAACACCAGAAGCGGTAATAACGGGCAGGAACACAACGATTTGCATAAATGTTTTGCCTTTGAAATCACTGTTAAGCAGCGTAGACATAAAAAAGCTGAAAATCAAAACGAGTGGAACGTTTACGACCATTGAAATTATTGATTCAACAAGAGTTTTATTATATGTGGTATGTTCAAGCAATGCGTTTTTATAGTATGCAAAACCGCGCCACTCAAGCGAATAACCGCCCGTTTCGTAGACAATGTTGTTCAAGCTGAAAGCGATGGATTTTATAAGGCTTGGCAAAAACACAAGTAAAAGTCCTAACACAAATGGCAACACGAATATAAGACCCGCCGTAGCATCTCTTTGCGCGAGGGTTAAATTTTTTTCTTTAATTTTCATATTTAACCCTCCCCCTTTATTACAACAAAATCACGTGCAGGAATATTTCTACCGTCTACACTAACATCTTCATAATTGTAATTAACTATAACCGATGTATTATTGTATTCGGTTTTATAAACATTTTCCTCTAACATACTGTGACCGATAATTTCCTTGCCCGATATATCGCCAAGCTCATTTTTAATTCTTGCAAATTGTTTTGCAGCTATTGGCAACCACTCTTCATAACACATTGAGTAAATCTGTTCAGTTTCTATACCCTGAAGCTCGCTTATACTGAAATCAGAAGCATATATCCACTCGTAATAGATATCAGAGCCTGTTTCCACTGCTTTTAAGAAGCATTCACTGTCATTACCGCTACGGTTAAATGCAGTACCCGCATAGTTAATACTGCCCGAAAGCACTATTTGCAAGAAAGGAATGCTTTTCATAACAACACTGTTGTTCGACGAGCTTGTTGGAACGTTTACTGCGTTATCAATATATTTCCATGTGTATAGGTTTGGATTGCTTGCGGTAACGCTCACAGAAGTATCGACACCCTCTAACGCCTGAACAACAAGCGCCTTTGACACCTCGCGGTCAATATTTTTGTCCTTCGCAAAATCCGATGATAATATGTTGCAAAAATCATCAAGCCATATAGAATCTGCCTTTGTACGCTTTACGGATGTAACGTAGTCGTTTAAGATCGATTTAAAATAGCGAGAGCTTAAATAGTAATAACTGTCATTACGCTCTTCAGGCTGATAGGTTGACGGATTATAGAAATATCCGTTTGAAACCTCATTATTAAGCAATCGCACCGCATTGCTAAAATAATTAAATTGCGGTATACCCTTATACACTCTTTGCAATGATGTTGCAAAGGAAAGTTCGCCCGTTCCGTCAAGCTCTTTAAGCAGTTTTTTAACTTCGCTTTTGCCACCAAGTCCGCTACTTAATGAAACCTTACCTTTTATCGCATCGTGCTGAACACCGCCGCCGAACCATGAACCGTATCCAATACTTATCGAAGATACGTTGTTATCTTTGAGCTTTGATACAATTTTCGTAGCCTGCTTCAATGTTGTAACCGACTGATTCTTACTGTAAGGAATGCCTATAAAAGACGTATCCTTATTTACCTTTGCGGTAAGAC
>JAXJYT010000064.1:0-3847 GCA_036306845.1 Acutalibacteraceae bacterium
AAAATACATAGAGCTTCAATCAAAAAATATAAGAGACAGAATTACTATGTTCGGCGGCAAGCTTTATATGGAATTCGGCGGTAAGCTTTTTGACGATTACCATGCCGCAAGAGTTCTGCCAGGCTTTGAACCCGACGCAAAGGTTAAAATGCTTTTGGAACTTAAGGACGATGCCGAAATTGTAATCGTTATCAACGCCGATGCTATTGAGAAGAACAAGCGTCGCGGTGACCTTGGTATCACCTATGACCTTGATACCTTGCGCCTTATAGATGCTTTTCGCGGTATTGGTCTTTACGTGGGCAGTGTTGTTATTACCCGATTCGAAGGACAAGCCTCTGCCATTGCATTTGAAAAGCGCCTTATAAATCTTGGCATTAAGGTATACCGTCATTATCCGATTGCAGATTATCCCTCTAATATTCCCCATATTGTAAGTGAAGACGGTTTTGGCAAGAACGATTTTATCGAAACCACAAGAAAGCTTATCGTTGTAACCGCGCCAGGTCCCGGAAGCGGAAAGATGGCAACCTGTCTTTCGCAGCTTTATCACGAGCATAATCGTGGAATTAAGGCGGGCTATGCAAAGTTTGAAACCTTCCCCGTATGGAATTTACCGCTAAAGCATCCCGTAAACGTAGCGTACGAAGCGGCAACCGCCGACCTTAATGACGTTAATATGCTTGACCCTTTCCATCTTGAAGCCTACGGCAAAACCACCGTAAACTATAACCGCGATATTGAAATCTTCCCCGTGCTTAACGCAATGATGGAGAAAATTCTTGGCGAATCACCTTATAAGAGTCCTACCGACATGGGTGTAAATATGGCGGGCTTTGCCATAAGTGACCCCGCGGTAGTTGAGGCGGCGGCAAAACAGGAAATACTGCGCCGTTATTATAATGTTCGTTGCTCGGTACGTCAGGGACTTGCCGAAAAGAACGAAATTTCTAAAATAGAGCTTCTTATGAATCAGCTTCATATATCCGTAAGTGACCGACCCGTTGTAGCGGCGGCACTCCAGAAGGCTGATAAAACGGGTGCGCCCGCAACCGCAATTCAACTTGATGACGGCACCGTAATCACGGGCAAGACCACCTCGCTTCTGGGCGCAAGCTCGGCAATGCTCCTTAATGCGCTTAAAACCTTGGGCGGTATTCCGGATGAAGCGTTGCTGCTTTCCCCCACCATTATTGAGCCGATTCAGAAGATGAAAACGGGTGTGCTTGGCAACCATAATCCAAGGCTTCATATTGATGAGCTTTTAATTGCGCTTTCCATTTGCGCAGTAAGTGATGAAACCGCACGCAAGGCGCTTAGTCAAATCGAAAAGCTTAAAGGGCTTGAGGCGCATTCAACCGTTATTTTATCCCGTGTTGACGAGCAAACCTTCAGAAAGCTCGGCGTAAATCTCACCTGCGAGGATAAATACCAGACCAAAAAGCTATATCACGCTTAAAAGATAAAGACCAACGAAGGATTTACTTCGTTGGTCTTTCGTTTTAATTGGATTTATCAAGGGCTTTAAGCTGTCTTATATCGTTGCCCAAAAATAGTTTCATATTGTATTCGCCGATAAAGCGTGATGCCACGCGCGGAGAATAACGCTCACCGATTTGCGCTACGGTGAGGTTAGTGTTCACAATGGTAGGCTTGTGCGCAAGCAAGCGTGTATTCACAATGTTATAAAGCAGTGTCTGTATAAAAGGTGATACAAATTCACTGCCCAAATCGTCAATTACAAGCAAATCACAGGAAATTGCCTGCTCATAGCGCTTGTTGGTATGCTCGCCGAAATGCTCACTTTCCATTTCAGAAAACAAATTGTATGCCGAACCGTAAATAACATTAAAGCCTTGCGCCAAAAGCGATTTTACGATAGCAAGGGATAGGTGCGTTTTACCGATACCCGTATTTCCCATAAACAGAAGGCTTTCACTCTTTTGCGGGTCAAAGCCGATGGTGTATTCCTTGCAGAGCTTGAAAATACCCGTCATTCGTTTTTTAGGATTTCCGCCTTCCGCTTCAACATTTTGATAATATTTAAGGTCAAAATCCTCAAAGCTACAACGGTCAAGGGGTAAATCCCTTGAAAGCTCGGATAACATAATCGCCTTGGCGTTATTTTTTATGCAGTCGCAAATTTTACCGTTTATGTAGCCCGTATCCTCGCAAAGCGGACAATCGTATGTAATATCGGCAATTCCTGCCGCCTTTAAAAGCGCATCACGGCGAGCAGACAAGGCATCTATTTCTTCCCTTAATGCATTGAGCGCTTTGGTGTCACCCGAAATTGCAGTAAGCGCAAGTCTTGCCCCCAAGGCCGAAATTTTTCTGCCGAGCAACGAAAATTCTTCATTTTCCGCCGATAGCGTATCTATTGCCGCACGCTGAGCGGCTTTTTTATATTCAAGCGCCGCGCGCTTTGCTTCAAAACTCTTTTGAAAGCTTTCCTCTCTTGTCACCGTAACACCCCCTAATCCTTATTAAGCATAGCTTCAACAAGGTCTAAATCATAACCTGCAAAATCATTTTTGCCGCTACCCTTCTTTGCCGAATGCTCCTTGGCATCCGCCCGTACCTCATCGACAGTTTTATAGCCCTTTTTATGCCAATTTTCGATAATTTTCGTGATATACGGCATATCAAGCTTTGTTCTGTGGTTTACACATTCATCATAAGCTTCCTTTAAAAGCTCCTCTGATATTTTCCATTCATTAATCCAAAGCGCCGAAAGTTCGGTTTCCTTGGCACTCGGCTTTCTCTTTTCAATTCCGAACACGCGCTCCACAATACTCCAGCAAAGCATATTTTCCGCCTCTTTGGCGATAAGCCGTTCGGCTTCAGTCACGCTTTGAACGCCCGACTTAAGCCATTTTATGGCGGTAGAACGAATAAACGAAATATTACACTTACCGTTGTTTACGGCATACTGCAAAAGCATTAAAATAAGTGATACGTCCATACCCTGATCATCATAAAGGGATACCAAAAGACTGCTCTCGTTTTGCTTAAGACCTCTGCCGAATTTAAGCTGTGCCTCTCGCATTAAAAGGGCTACGCGCTCATCCTCAAGTCCGCGCCTTATAACGTCCGAACGGGTCGGCATTTCGGTTGTGATTACGGGTGCAATCTCCTCTTTTTCCTTTGGCGCCTCACCGATAAGCAGACCGCATTGCGACCAGAAAAGCAGAGCATCTGCCACCTCACCTTGCGGTACTCCAAGCGCCTCTGCACAGGCATTTTCATCTATACCGTTTGCCAGATTTCGCATCACGAAGATTAAAACCTTTATCTGCAAGGCGGTGGCAAGTCTTAAATGCTTGTCCGCCACATCGCAGGGCATAGTAAAAACTGCACTAAATGCCGTTGGATTTACAGTATACTGCATTTACAAACCGCCTCCGTCCTTTTTTGTGTCGGAAATTCATTATACCAAAACATTTCACAGATTTCAACTGCGCATATTTGCTAATTTTCGTTAAGCTTTTTATATAGTGCGATTATCTCCTCGCGAAGCGGTAGATTTTCGGGCGCCTTAAGTCGCGGGTCAGACTCTAAAACACCTGCCGCCGCAAGACCCGTAAGCTTTAGCATTTCGGTATCGGTATAGATATCGGCTATGCGAAGCTCGGGAAGTCCGTGTTGGCGCGAGCCCAGAAAATCACCCGGACCGCGAAGGCGCAAATCCTCCTCGGCAATATGGAAGCCGTCATTGTTTCCCTTTATAACGGAAAGTCGGTCACGCGCCGTTTCACCCTTGGCATCGGATATAAGTATGCAGGTGGATTTGTGCTTGCCTCTGCCGATTCTGCCGCGTAGCTGATGAAGCTGTGAAAGTCCGAAG
>JAXJYT010000065.1:0-4320 GCA_036306845.1 Acutalibacteraceae bacterium
GACTCGGCAGGCTCTAACATCGGTACCTTTGAAGCAATGGCGTAGTGGCGGGACTCCTGCTCGTTTTGTGAAGAATGCATCGCGGGGTCATCGGCAACACAAATTACCATACCACCGTTAACACCCGTGTAGGATAGAGTAAAGAGTGGGTCTGCAGCTACGTTAAGACCAACGTGCTTCATAGCACAAGCCGAACGCGCACCGGCAAGACTTGCGCCGAATGCAACCTCACAGGCAACCTTTTCGTTGGGCGCCCATTCACTGTGAATGTCATCGTATTTAGATAAAAATTCAGTAATTTCGGTAGAGGGGGTACCCGGGTAGCTTGAAACAACACCCAAACCGCCGTCGTGGAGACCTGCGGCTACAGCCTGATTACCGATCATAAGCTTTTTCATAATATATGTATCCTTTCACTACGATTTGTTTTGTGAATCAACAAGACCTTCGCCACCGTAAATTTTACGAAGCTTCGGTTTTTCTATCTTGCCCGTAGGATTACGGGGTACGTCTGCAAATATAATTTTTCGGGGACGCTTGTAGCGTGGCAGGTCAAGGCAGAATTCGTTAATTTCTTCCTCACTGCACGTAACGTCTTTTTTGATTTCAATAATTGCCGCGGCAATTTCACCAAGGCGTGTATCGGGCAGACCAATAACCGCGACATCCTTGATTTTTGGGTGTGCCGATAAGAAATTTTCTATCTGTACGGGATACAGATTCTCACCGCCCGTGATAATAACATCTTTTTTGCGGTCAACAAGGTATATGAAGCCATCTTCATCCTGCATAGCCATATCACCGGTATAAAGCCAACCGTCACGAATGGTATCAGCGGTAGCCTTACTGTCGCGGTAGTAACAGGTCATAACACCGGGACCCTTAAGACACAACTCGCCGACCGAGCCACGTTCAACCTCTGCACCTTCGGGTGTTACAATCTTTACTTCCCAACCGTAGCCCGCAACACCGATAGCACCAACCTTGTGAACGTTTTCAACACCTAAGTGTACGGCGCCCGGACCGATTGACTCCGAAAGACCGTAGTTGGTATCGTACTGCTGGTCGGGGAAATATTCAAGCCAACGTTTGATAAGACTTTGCGGTACGGGTTGTGCGCCGATATGCATAAGGCGCCACTGGGAAAGCTCAAAATCCTCTACGCGTAATTCACCGCTGTCAAGAGAATTTAGTATGTCCTGTGCCCACGGCACCAAAAGCCATACTATCGTGCATTTTTCCTGACTTACCGCCTCTAAAATATTACGTGACTGCGTACCTTTTAGAATTACCGCTTTTGAGCCGGTAAGCAAACTTCCAAACCAGTGCATCTTAGCGCCCGTATGGTAAAGCGGGGGGATACATAAGAAGCAGTCATCCTTGGTCTGACCGTGGTGATTTTGCTCAACACGGCAGGAATGTATAAGACTTTCGTGATTATGTAAAATAGCCTTTGGAAAACCGGTAGTACCTGATGAGAAATAAATTGCAGCATCATCGCTTTCCTCTAAGGTACAAGCGGGGAAGGTGCCCGAGCATTCCGATATCAAATCGTTATAGTCATCAGAAAACGCGGGACACGATGCACCTAAATATATAAGCATACATCTACGCGAAAGCTTATCGGCAATAGCCTCAACACGACCGATAAATTCACTGCCGAAAACAAGCACGTCGGCTTCCGCCAAATCAAGACAGTAATCAATTTCATCCGAAGAATATCTGAAATTAAGCGGTACTGCCAAAGCACCTGCCTTTAATATACCGAAATAAAGAGGTAGCCAGTCGATGCAGTTCATAAGCAGAATGGCGACCTTTTTGCCCTTGCCGATACCATGTTGTAAAAGCATATTGGCGCAACGGTTTGCCTTTTCGTTAAATACCTCCCACGTTATTTCGCGGCGGTAGTGATTAACGCGATGTGTAGGCTCAACCAAATCATACTCACTCCACGTTCTGCGGCGTGTTTCGGGTTGGTCGGGGTTGATTTCGATAAGCGCAGTATCCTGAGCAAAATCCTTCGCGTTACGCTCTAATAAATGTACAATAGTCATAAAATTCGCAACCTTATAAATTTAATAAGCACATTTTATCACTTTAAAGTGAAAAAGTCAACCGAAAACACAAAAATTTAGTCGAATTTCAAAATTTTTCTTGACTTATGCGCTTTAAAGTGTTAAAGTATAAAACAAAGGAAACGCTTTAGCGCTTTAAAACATTAAAAGAAAGGTCTGTTTTCTGATGAATTCTGTTCCGCTAAATGCAGTAAATCCGACTACCGTCTGGATTGCTGTACCTATGCTTATCTGCTTTTTTGCTTTAATGATAGGTGTAGGCATTGCTTGCCGTAAGCACGCTGCCAATGTTGACGGATTTGTGCTTGGCGGTCGTAACGTAGGTCCTTGGCTTACCGCCTTTGCATTTGGTACGTCATACTTTTCGGCGGTAATATTTGTTGGATATGCAGGGCAGTTCGGTTGGAATTTCGGTTTGGCATCTACCTGGATAGGCCTCGGTAACGCGTTTATCGGTTCGCTCCTCGCGTGGAGTGTGCTTGGTCGCCGTACCCGTGTTATGACACAACATTTAGGGTCTAAAACAATGCCCGATTTCTTTGAAAAAAGATACGATTCAAAGAAACTGAAGGTTGCGGCATCATTTATCGTGTTTGTATTCCTTATTCCTTATACCGCATCACTTTATAACGGACTTTCTTCCCTTTTTAATAACGTATTCGCCGTTCCGTATTGGCTTGTTGTAATAGTTATGGCAGTACTTACGGGTGTATACGTAATATTCGGCGGCTATATGGCAACTGCAATTAATGATTTTATTCAGGGTATTATAATGCTTGTTGGCATTATGGCAGTAATTTGTTCGGTTCTTGGTAATAACGGCGGTTTTACCGCAGCGGTTAAGGCGCTAAGTGAGAGTAAGCAGGCGGGACCTGAGTACATATCTATTTTCGGACCAAATCCGATTTTCCTTTTCTTCGTTGTAATGCTTACCTCACTCGGAACGTGGGGACTTCCGCAGATGGTTGGTAAGTTTTATTCTATTAAGGATGAAGGCTCTATAAAGAAGGGTACCGTGATTTCTACCGTATTTGCTATTGTTGTTGCGGGTGGTTGCTACTTCCTTGGCGGCTTCGGTAAGCTATACTATAGTGATATGTTGGCAGGTGGCTTCATTTCCGATGCGGGAGCAGTTATGTTTGACAAGGTAATACCTACAATGCTTTCCGATTTAGCCCCCGTTATTGTGTCACTCATCGTCGTTTTAGTGCTTGCGGCATCAATGTCAACGCTTTCATCTCTGGTACTTACTTCGTCATCAACCCTTACGCTTGATGTCGTAAATCCATATCTTTCCAAAAAGAACAAAATAAATGATAAGAAAAGCGTATTCATTATGCGTATGTTCATCGTTTTCTTTATCGCAATTTCGGCAGTTATCGCAATACTCAAGGATTCGGTATGGAAGGATTCGGTATTCATAGCGCAAATGATGGGCGTTTCGTGGGGCGCGCTTGCCGGTGCATTTTTAGCGCCGTTCTTATACGGACTATATTGGAAAAAGACCACCCGCGCCGCCGTGGTTACAAGCTTCATCTTCGGTACGGGACTTGAAATAATCCAACTTTGTATCAGTGTCGGTTGGCTTACTGTAAAGGGCGGTGTGCTTGGCTTCGTATTTACAAATTCACTCTATTCGGGTGTGTTTGCAATGGTCGGCGGTTTAATACTCGTGCCCATCGTGAGCGCATTTACACAAAAAACCTTGCCACAGAACGTAGAGGACAAATTCAGCTGCTATGACGTAGAGGTTATTACAAACAAAAAAGATTCTTTAGGATAAGAAAAATCCACCCTCGCGGGTGGATTTTTTATGCTATTTAATTAACGCTAATTGTGAAAAATCATCAAGGTCAAAGCACCAAAGCGCCGTGCCGTTTACGATATAGAAGTAGTCGCCTATAAACATACCGCGAATGTTTGGCTCATAAGCGTATTTATAATCAACCTTTAATTCAAGTGCAGCTTTTTTGACAAATCCGTCACCTGTGTATTCGTAAACAAAGTATCCTTGGTTACCGTTGTTATCATTTGCGGGGAAGCCTATAAGATTCTTTGAAACAGATACAAGCATCGCCTTGTGATTATAAAGTGCCTCGCTGTAGGTAAAGGGGTCAATTACGGTTTTATTCTGCTCTGTAAGGTCGGCGTGATTGCTTGTGTTAAACATTGAAAGCTTCAAATAACTTGTTCTGCCGGTTTTTTCATCGGCTTCCATACCAAAGCCTAAAAGCAGTCCGTCACC
>JAXJYT010000066.1:0-5608 GCA_036306845.1 Acutalibacteraceae bacterium
CATAGCATATAAAATATAAAGATGAAAGACTTCCGATAATTTCTGTAGTAAGTATATTTTTTTCAATTAACTGCGGAGTTACTGCACCTAAAATATTACGCGCAATATATACAGCAAGATACGATATCGAGCACACACTGCCTAACATAAACGCGTGCTTTGCGGTTGCACCCAACTTTAACATAAAATCACCTTAAAATAAAAATAGTGCTTCAATCAAGAGAAGATTAGCACAAAAGAATTAAAGTGTCAAGTGAATATACATGTTTAGTGCAGAAAAATTTCCGATTTATTTATATTTTTAGTTGACAGTATAACTGTGCGGTGGTATAATTGTATACAATTATACACAAGGGTGTGATATTAATGCTTGAGCTTTCAAGTAAAACTAATTTGTTGGAATCAAATACATATAAATACTCGCTTCAGGATGTAGCCGAGCCTAATCTGTACCGTGATTTTTACAGCTATGATGACGTTCCGCGAATTTCCTTTAACCACCGCCGTGTGCCAATGGGAATGCCTGCGGATATATGGATTACCGATACATCACTACGTGATGGGCAACAGTCGGTCGAACCATATACTGTAAAACAAATCGTAGACCTGTATAAGCTAATGTCAAAGCTTGGCGGTCCATACGGAATTATCAGACAGACTGAATTTTTTGTATACAGCAAAAAGGACAGGGAAGCGATAGAACAGTGTAAGGATTTGGGACTTAAGTTCCCTGAAATTACAACTTGGATACGCGCTAACAAGCAGGATTTCAAGCTTGTGCGTGACCTTGGCATACGTGAAACCGGTATCCTTGTTTCTTGTAGTGATTATCATATATTTAAAAAGCTTAAAATGTCACGTAAGCAGGCTATGGACTCATATCTTGCCGCGGTTGCCGAGGCGTTTGAAGCGGGTGTTATGCCCCGTTGTCATTTAGAGGATATTACACGCGCCGATTTTTACGGCTTTGTAGTGCCCTTTGTAAACGAGCTTATGAAAATGTCACAGGATGCGGGAATTCCCGTTCGTATTCGTGCTTGCGATACTATGGGATACGGTGTACCTTATCCCGAAGTAGCGCTTCCGCGTAGCGTTCCCGGCATTATATACGGCTTACAACACTATTCCGATGTTCCAAGTGATATGCTTGAATGGCACGGTCATAACGATTTTTATAAATCTGTTACAAATGCCTCTACTGCTTGGCTTTACGGCGCATCGGGTGTTAACTGCTCACTCCTTGGTATTGGCGAGCGTACGGGTAATGTTCCGCTTGAGGCAATGGTTATGGAATATGCCGCACTTCGTGGCTCATTTGACGGTATGGACCCCACGGTAATTACCGAAATTGCTGAATATTTCAAGAATGAAATGGATTATGTGATACCGCCTATGACACCCTTTGTCGGTCGTAATTTTAACGTTACACGCGCGGGAATCCACGCCGATGGACTTTTAAAGGATGAGGAAATATATAATATATTCAACACTGAAAAAATCCTTAACCGACCCGTATCGGTGTTGCTTGGTAAAACCTCCGGACTTGCGGGTATTGCATATTGGATAAATCAAAACTATCATCTTAAGGGTAACGATGCAGTTGAAAAGCGCAGTGATCTTGTAATAAAGATGAAGGAATGGATAGATAAAGAGTACGAAGATGGTAGACAAACTTCACTTTCAAATATGGAAATTGAAGAAAAGGTTACCGAATTTTCGGGAGGTAAATTATGATAGAGCATAAAACTGTATCCCTTGCCGATCAGGTTTTTGAGCATCTTGAAACCGATATTTTAAGCGGCAAGTATCAACGCGGTGAAATTCTTACTGAAAGTAAGCTGAGCGCCGAGCTTGGCGTAAGCCGTACCCCTATACGTGAGGCGCTTCGCCGTCTTGAGCAGGAGCATCTTATTGAGGAAGCACCCAAGGGCTCGGTTGTAGTCGGTATCAGTGAAAAGGATTTAGGCGATATTTTTATGATACGAATGAAGCTTGAGGGTCAAGCGGCGGCTATGGCGGCGCAGAACCGTACCGACGAGCAGTTGGAATCGCTTCGCGAGGCGGTTGAGTTTCAGGAATTTTATCTTGAAAAGCACGATGCCGACCGTATAAAGAGTATGGATAGCCGTTTTCACGAAATGGTGTTTAAGATGTCGGGTAGCGCAGTGTTTTATGACGTACTGTTGCCGCTACATAAAAAAATACTCAAATATCGCCGCGCATCAGTTTCTAATACAAGCCGCGCCGAAGCATCGGTTGCAGAGCATCGCGCGATTTACGAGGCAATTGCCGCATCCAATAGCGTTCTTGCCGAAAAGCTCATAATAGAGCATCTTGATAACGCCTATATGCATATGAAAGGATAATTAAAATGGGTTATACAATAGCACAAAAAATTATAAAAGATCATTTAGTTTCGGGTGAAATGAAGGTGGGTCAAGAAATTTCCCTTAAAATTGACCAGACGCTTACACAGGATGCAACCGGTACTATGGCTTATCTTGAGTTCGAAACAATGGGACTCAAAAGGGTGAAAACCGAACGTAGCGTGGCTTATATTGACCATAACACACTGCAGTCAGGCTTCGAAAATGCGGATGACCACCGTTATATACAGTCGGTAGCTTCAAAGCACGGTATCTATTTTTCACGCCCCGGTAACGGTATTTGCCATCAGGTGCATTTAGAGCGTTTCGGTAAGCCCGGAAAAACCCTTATAGGCTCGGACAGTCACACTCCCACAGGCGGCGGTATTGGTATGCTTGCAATGGGTGCGGGCGGTCTTGATGTTGCCGTTGCAATGGGCGGCGGCGCATACTTTATAACCATGCCTAAAATGTATAAGGTTAATCTTACGGGTAAACTTCGCCCGTATGTAACCGCAAAGGATATAAGCCTTGAAATTCTTCGCATTTTGTCCGTAAAGGGCGGCGTTGGTGCTATTATCGAATGGGGCGGTGAGGGAATAAAAAATCTTTCTGTGCCTGAACGTGCCACCATTACAAATATGGGTACCGAGCTTGGCGCTACAACCTCAATTTTCCCATCCGATGAAATAACCCGCGAATTCTTAAAGGCAGAGGGCAGAGAAGCTGATTATATTGAATTATCCAGTGACTCCGATGCAGTTTACGATAAGATTATTGATATAAATCTTGATGAATTAAAGCCGCTTATTGCTTGTCCTCACAGTCCCGATAACGTTGTAACTGTTGAGTCACTAAAGGGCACGAAGGTTGATCAGGTATGTATCGGTTCTTGCACAAACTCATCGCTTATGGATATGCTAAAGGTTGCCGAAATGCTAAAGGGCAAGACAATAAGCCCAAATGTCAGTCTTTCTATTTCACCTGGCTCCAAGCAGGTGCTTTCTATGCTTGCCGATTGCGGTGCGCTAAGTGATATAATCGCAAGTGGTGCGCGTATACTTGAGTGTGCGTGCGGCCCTTGTATAGGTATGGGCTTCTCACCAAATTCCGCAGGTGTATCACTGCGTACATTTAACCGCAACTTTGAGGGCAGAAGCGGTACCGCCGATGCGGGTGTATATCTTGTGTCCCCCGAAACTGCGGTTGCGGCAGCGCTTACGGGTGAAATCACTGACCCGCGTCTTATGGGTGACGGTATAAAGATTAAAATGCCTAAAAACTTTAAGATTGATGACAGCGCAGTAATCGCACCTGCACCTGAATCGTGTGCCGATAGCGTAGCGGTGCTTCGCGGACCTAATATTAAGCCGTTCCCGCAGTCAAAGCCACAGGCCGACAATATAACCGCACAAATTGCATTGAAGGTAGGGGATAACATTACAACCGACCACATAATGCCTGCGGGCGCTAAAATATTGCCTTACCGTTCAAACATACCTCATCTTTCGCAGTTCTGCTTCGGTGTGTGCGACAAAAGCTTCCCTGAACGCGCAAAGGCTTTGGGTGAGAGCTTTATTGTGGGCGGCAGTAACTACGGTCAGGGCTCATCACGTGAGCACGCGGCGCTTGTTCCGATGTATTTGGGTGTTCGCGTTGTTATCACAAAGAGCTTTGCGCGCATCCACGTAGCAAACCTCATTAACGCGGGAATTATGCCCTTAACCTTTAAAAATGCCGATGATTATGATAAATTAAATCAAGGTGATACCCTTACGCTATCTAACGTGTTTGACGGTATGGATAAGGGTGAAATTGAGCTTTATAACGAAACAACGGGTGAAAGAATTTTGCTATCATGTGATTTCACCGAGCGTCAGAAGGCGATTTTAAAAGCGGGCGGCTTACTTGCCTACACAAAGGAGAATTAACTATGGAACAATATATAAGCAGTGCCGTAGCGCAGTTTGAAAAGCTTCTTCGTGAGCAGATTGCACGTCAACAAAAGATGCAAAACGATAGCGGAGCTACCGATTATTCAGCGCTTGAAAAAATAGTTATCGGCGTTTGCGGCGGTGATGGAATAGGTCCGATAATCTCTACCGAAGCCGAACGTCTTTTGCGTTTTTTACTTAAAGATGATATATCTACGGGTAAGGTTGAAATAAAGAATATCGATGGTCTTACCATCGAAAACCGAATGGAAAAGAACAAGGCTATTCCCGACGATGTTTTAGCCGAAATCAAGTCTTGTCACGTTCTTTTAAAGGGACCGACAACCACGCTTAAGGGCGGTACGTTAGAGAGCGCTAACGTAGCAATGCGCCGCGAGTTAGACCTTTATGCAAACGTGCGTCCCGTATGTGTTCCCGAAGAGAATATTGACTGGATTTTCTTCCGCGAAAATACCGAGGGTGAGTATGTATTAGGCTCTAAAGGCGTCGAGATTCCCGATACATTAGCCTTTGATTTCAAGGTTACTACCAACGCAGGTACCGAAAGAATTGCCCGCGCGGCATTTGAATATGCCCGTAAAAACGGTAAAAAGAATGTGGCTATAGTTACGAAGGCCAACATTATGAAAAAGACCGACGGTAAATTCTCAGAAATTTGTCACAAAATTGCGGCAGAATACCCCGAAATCACCGCTGATGAGTGGTACATTGATATTATGACTGCAAATCTTGTTAATGAAAAAATCCGTAGCGGGTTTGAGGTATTTTTGCTTCCTAACCTATACGGTGATATCATTACCGACGAGGCGGCGCAAATTCAGGGCGGCGTTGGTACTGCGGGCAGTATGAATCTTGGTGATAAGTATGCTATGTTTGAAGCAATTCACGGCTCGGCACCGCGTATGATAGAGCAGGGAATCGGCGAATATGCTAATCCTACAAGTCTTTTCAAGGCTACCGAGATGCTGCTTAATCATATTGGCTTTAAATGTGCCGCAGATAAGCTTTCAAAGGCTTTGGAAATCTGTACTGAAACCGAGAAATCAGTTGTTGTAACAGGCGACCGTGACGGCGCTACCTGTAAAGCTTTTGCGGATTATGTAATGGACACCATTCAAAAGCTTTAAAAATATAATAAAAGCACGCGTACAAATTGTATGCGTGCTTGATTTTTTGATAATAATGTTATATAATTGTTTTGATTAGATTGGAGTGATATGCTTTGCTGATGAGTGCAATCCGAAACGGTCTTTCATTTACTGAAATTATACTGTATCTGATATCCTC
>JAXJYT010000067.1:0-7776 GCA_036306845.1 Acutalibacteraceae bacterium
GTCGTGGGCGTAGGAAATTTGAGAGGAGCTGTCCCTAGTACGAGAGGACCGGGATGGACGCACCTCTGGTGCACCAGTTGTTCTGCCAAGGGCATAGCTGGGCAGCTAAGTGCGGATTGGATAAACGCTGAAAGCATCTAAGCATGAAGCCAACCTCAAGATTAGATTTCCCATAGCATAAGCTAGTAAGGTCCCCGGTAGACTACCGGGTTGATAGGCAGCGTGTGTAAGCGTAGTGATATGTGTGCTAGGCTGTACTAATAGACCGAGGGCTTGACCTATTTTTCAATCCTCTGCGTGTTACTTGTTCAGTTTTCAATGTGCGAGGAAAGCCGACTGTTTTTCAGTCGGCTTTTTTTAATGTTTAATGTTCAATTTGCAATTATGCGGGCGACCATCGGTCACCCCTACGGAAAAACAATTATATTTTGTAGGGCGGGGGCTTGCTCCCGCCGCTACGGAAATAAAATGTTAAATGGAAAATGAAAAGTTAATGTGTGCGCAAAGCGCACGATATATATTCGCGCCAAAGGCGTACCGTAATTTAACACTTAACATTTTTCACTTAAAAGGCGGAACGGATAAATCCGTTCCCTACGATATATCAATATTGTTTTGTTTTAATTAGGCATTCAGTAATGCTTCTTGACAAGAAAGAAAAACTGTGCTATTATTGTTTCGGCGCAGAAAAATGCGCCAAGAATAAAAGGGAGCTGAATGAAACTTCGGCTGAGAGGGAGCCCGCTTGCGCTATGGCTTCGACCTATAACCTGATGCGGATAATGCCGCCGTAGGAGAATAAAAAACACCTATGCCGCATTACCAAAGGGTAGTGCGGTTTTGTTTTTTGTTTTCGCAGGAAAGAAAGGAAAAATTATGGAAAACAAAAAGACAGCAAGTAAACAAAGCATCAAGAAAATTGCGCTTTGCGGCGTAATGATAGCGCTCGGTACGGTGCTATCAATGTTTAAGGTGTACGAGCCGCCGCTTGGCGGAGGTGTAACGGTTATGTCGATGGTTCCCGTTGCCTTCATTTCGTGCGTGTTGGGACTCAAGTGGGGCTTCGGCGCGGCGTTTGCCTATTCACTCATTCAACTGCTTATAAGCTTTGGTGAGGTTATGAGCTGGGGACTATCCGCAGGCGCGGTAGTGGCAACGCTTATACTCGACTATATCCTCGCATATACCGTACTGTTCGTGTGCGGCGCCTTTCGTAAAAAGGGCGCAATCGGTATAGTTGCGGGTGTGGCGCTCGGTACGTTTTTGCGCTTCGTATGTCATTTTCTTACGGGCGTATACATTTTTGATATATGGCTACCTGAGGAATGGGATAACGTGTGGATTTATTCGCTTTGCTATAACGGCGGATATATGCTGCCCGAAATTATTACCACATGTATCGGTACTGCGATTTTGTGTAAGAGCAAAGCAATAAACAGATTTTTTAACAATTAGCATTTGACAAACCTTAAATTTAGCACAAAACACCGCCCTCATAAGCGGTGTTTTTTATTTGTTTTTTCACTTGTATATCAAACGGCGGTGTGATATAATCAGTTGGATTTTAAAAAGGGGAGTGTTTTGTGTGGAAATACTGTTATCCTTATCAGTAGCGTTATTTGCGGGACTTATGCTATCCCGACTTGCAAAAAAGGTGCAGCTACCTGCCGTTACGGCGTATCTTGTAGCCGGTATTCTTGTGGGACCTTATCTTTTAGGCGCTTTCGGTATTAACGGACTTGGTTTTACAAGTCACGAAAACATCAAGACCTACGGTCTGATTTCCGACGTGGCGCTTGGATTTATTGCGTTTTCAATCGGTAACGAATTCCGCCTGTCACAATTAAAGCAAATCGGCAAAAAGGCTACCGTAATCGGTATCTTTCAAGCCGTTGTGGCAACGCTTCTCGTTGATGCGGCGCTTATCGGACTTCACTTCGTAATGCCCACCGTATTGCCGCTTCCTTCGGCAATTCTTCTGGGTGCAGTGGCATCGGCAACGGCGCCCGCCGCAACACTTATGGTTGTGCGCCAATATAAGTCAAAGGGTCCGCTCACCGATATTCTGTTACCAATCGTTGCTATTGACGATGCGGTGGGACTTGTTCTCTTTGCCGCCTCGTTCGGTGTGGCAAAGGCTCTGCTTTCGGGTCAGATTGATATAATTTCGGTTATTTTGGAGCCTGTGCTTGAGGTTGTTTTGTCCATCGGTCTCGGCTATTTAATGGGTGTGGTTTTCACCTTCTTCGAGCGCTTCTTCCATTCACGTTCAAAACGTCTTTCAATGTCGGTTACATTTGTATTTTTGACCGTTGCTCTTTCTATGGTTGAATTTAAAATAGGCGGAGTGCACGTAGCATTTTCGTCGTTGCTTGTATGTATGATGCTTGGCACCGTTTTTTGCAACCTCTGTGATTTTTCGGAGGAGCTTATGGATCGTATCGACCGTTGGAGCGCGCCGCTTTTCATACTCTTTTTCGTAATTTCGGGCGCAGAGCTTGAGCTTGCAACCTTTAAGGATTTAGCGGTTGTGTTTATCGGTATAGTTTATATCGTTATGCGCTCACTCGGTAAATATGTCGGCGCGGCCGCAAGCGCTAAATGGATGGGCTGCGATAAGAATATTGTAAAATATCTTGGTGTAACCCTGCTTCCGCAGGCGGGCGTAGCACTCGGTATGGCAATAAAGTCCGAAACATTAGGCGCGGAAGGTATTATCGTTACCAACATAACACTTTTCTCGGTGCTTATATATGAGCTTGTGGGTCCGTTCTTTACCAAAATTGCACTCGAAAAGGCGGGCGAAATCAATCCCCACGGCAAAACCAGCGCGCGTGATGCCGCAAAACAAGAAAATGCATAAAATAAGGCTAACCTACCGAAATGTAGGTTAGCCTTTTGCAAATTAAAGGGGTATTAGTAATTTTCTGCCTTGATTTCAAAATAAGCTTGCGGATGCTTGCAAACGGGGCAAAGCTCAGGCGCATTGGTGCCAACCACGATATGACCGCAGTTGCGGCATTCCCAAACCTTAACTTCGCTCTTCTTGAATACCTCTTGCGCTTCAACGTTATGAAGAAGTGCGCGGTAACGCTCCTCATGCTCCTTCTCAATTGCGGCAACACCGCGGAACTGAGCGGCAAGCTCCAAAAAGCCTTCTTCCTCGGCCTCCTTAGCCATACGGTCGTACATATCGGTCCATTCGTAATTTTCACCCTCGGCGGCGTGAACGAGATTTTCGGCTGTGTTCGAGAGCTCACCTAACGCCTTGAACCAAAGCTTAGCGTGCTCCTTTTCGTTATCAGCGGTCTTTAAAAAGAGGGCCGCAATCTGCTCAAAGCCCTGCTTCTTTGCAACCGAAGCAAAGTATGTGTACTTGTTACGCGCCATTGACTCGCCCGCAAAGGCTTCCCAAAGGTTTTTTTCGGTCTTGGAACCTGCAAATTTATTTTCTGCCATAAAAAACACTCCTTTTTTATTGTATAGTTATATTATATCATTACAAAATATAATTATCAATATTTTTTAAAATTACAAAATTAAAAAAATTAGAAAAAATTTTATAGAAAATATTGAAAAATACAATAAAAAAAGATATAATAATTAGTTGTTAAGAGATATAGAGCTTTTTGCTCATCTCTAAGAAAGGATAATGAATTATGGATAACAAAGAGCGTAGAGTCGGCACGGTATCAAGAGGTATTCGTTGCCCAATAATCCGACAGGGTGACAATCTTGCCGAAATCGTTGCAAACAGTGTTATAGAGGCAGCCGAGATCGAGGGCTTTGAACTTCGCGACCGCGACGTTATTTCTATGACCGAGTCTATTGTTGCGCGCTCACAGGGTAACTATGCTTCGGTTGATAACATTGCCACTGATGTAAAGGCAAAGCTTGGCGGCGGTACAATCGGCGTTATATTCCCGATTCTTTCGCGTAACCGTTTTGCAATCTGCCTTAAGGGTATTGCAAAGGGCGCAAAGAAGATAGTTCTTATGTTAAGCTACCCGTCTGATGAGGTGGGCAATTCACTTGCAACCTATGATTTAATCGATGCCGCAGGCATCAACCCCTATAGCGACGTGCTTTCTCTTGAGCGCTACCGTGAGGTTTTCGGTGTTCAGAAGCTTGAATTTACGGGCGTTGACTACGTTGAATACTACGGCAATCTTATCAAGGAAATGGGCGCAGAGGTTGAGATTATCTTTGCTAATCAGCCCAAGGCTATCCTTGATTATACGGATTGTGTTCTTACCTGCGATATTCATACACGCGCACGCACAAAGCGTCTTTTAAAGGAAGCAGGCGCCAAGGTGGTTTGCGGTCTTGACGATATTTTGAACGCTTCGGTTGACGGCAGCGGATATAACGAAAAATACGGCCTTTTAGGCTCTAATAAATCTACCGAGGAGACCATAAAGCTCTTCCCGAAGGAATGCAAGGACTTGGTGCTTGACGTTCAGAAGCGTGTGCTTGATGCTACAGGCAAGCACGTTGAGGTTATGGTTTACGGCGACGGCGCATTCAAGGATCCGCAGGGTAAAATCTGGGAGCTTGCTGACCCCGTTGTTTCCCCCGCATTTACCGACGGTCTTATCGGTACGCCCAACGAATTAAAGCTTAAGTATCTTGCCGATAACGATTTCAAGGATTTAAGCGGCGATGAATTAAAGAAGGCTATTTCCGACAGCATTAAGGCGAAGGAAGGCAGTCTTGTAGGTAATATGGCGGCGCAGGGTACAACACCCCGTCAGTTAACCGACCTTATCGGCTCGCTTTGTGACCTTACAAGTGGTTCGGGCGATAAGGGTACACCCGTAGTTCTTGTACAAGGCTATTTTGATAATTATACTAATTAAACGTTGCGGCTAAATTGTCCGTATCACGCACTTTTGCTCGGGGCAGTATAGGAAATACGGCACCACTCGCGGCAAGTACGCGCTACAAACAATTTTACCACAAACTGATTTTTGAAAAAGGAATTGTCCGTATCACGCACTTTTGCTCGGGGCGCAACCCCCGAGATGCTTTAAAAAGGAAAGGAAATATTGTATGAATCCTAATGTAAGACCTGAAACTATGGAAAGAATTACAACCAAGGCGCTCGCCGATAAGTTTATCGAAGAGCAGATTGCCGCCGTTCGCGAGCAGGTTGGCGACAAAAAGGTGCTTCTGGCTCTCTCGGGCGGTGTTGACAGCTCGGTTGTGGCGGCGCTGCTTATAAAGGCGATTGGCAAGCAGCTTGTATGTGTACACGTTAATCACGGTCTTATGCGTAAGGGCGAAAGCGAAGCCGTTATCCAGATGTTCGGTAACGAGCTTGACGCCAACCTTATATACGTTGATGCTACCGACCGTTTCCTCGATCTCCTTGCAGGCGTTGCAGAGCCCGAAAAGAAGCGCAAGATTATCGGCGCCGAGTTTATAAACGTTTTCGCTGACGAGGCAAGAAAGCTCGAGGGTGTATCCTTCCTTGCGCAAGGAACCATCTATCCCGATATTCTTGAAAGCATTAAGCAGGCAGAGGGCAAAAAGGCGGTTAAGTCACACCATAACGTTGGCGGTCTGCCCGAGGATTTACAGTTTGAGCTTGTTGAGCCCATAAAGCTTCTCTTTAAGGATGAGGTACGCGTTGTAGGTGAGGCGTTAGGCCTTCCGCACGCAATGGTTTACCGTCAACCCTTCCCGGGTCCCGGCTTGGGCGTTCGTTGTCTGGGCGCTATTACCCGCGACAGATTACACGCTCTCCGCGAAGCCGATGCTATTCTTCGTGAGGAATTTGATAAGAACGGTCTTGCGGGCAAGGTATGGCAGTATTTTATAGCCGTTCCTGACATTAAGAGCGTTGGCGTTAAGGATGAAAGCCGCTACGAAGGTTGGCCGGCAATAATCCGCGCCGTAAACACCACTGATGCGATGACCGCTACCATAGAGGAGATTCCCTATGCGTTGCTGCACCACATCACACATCGCATCACGCATGAGGTGGAGGGCATTAACCGCGTTCTCTTAGACCTCACACCGAAGCCAATCGGCACGATCGAGTGGGAATAAAGGGAATAATACTAAACGGCTTGGAAGTGTTACTTTCAAGCCGTTTTTTGTGTCAAAAATGTTTATGCGACTGCGAACGCCAAGAGGAAAAAAGAATAGCGCAGAGTCTTCACTCTGCGCTATGTTTTCATTATCCTGCGACAATTGTTCCTTCGATTTCTGTTATCACAAAGTTATTAGGGATATTGGTCCAACGGTTACCGTTCTCGAAACTCCACTCGTTACCTTTAATAGCATCTATCTCTTCACAAAATTTCTCTTCGTTTTGATTGCGATACAAAGGGAAAGAGTGAGTATACGTATCTTCTATTGCTTCGCACTCTCCAAGAACGACTTTGTTATTTTGCATATCGTAGTGCTGTTTTTTCATATTATAAGAGAATTGAACTCTCGCATTCAGCTCGTTGCTGATAATAATGCCCTCTTTAGCCTTCAAATAGAGTCGATAATTTAAAAAACCTTCACTTTCGTCTGTCTCAACAACAAACTCGAAGTAGTTCTCCCAATTTTCAACGGTAACAATGGTGCCTTCATTTTCACTCTTATTGGTATTCTCTGTAGTATCACCACCGCAAGCAACAAGCGAGAAGCACATTGCCGCCACCAAAAGCAGCGCAAATAATTTTTTCATTTTTATCCCTCCGTAAATCTTCTTCATAAAGTATACTTCATATTTTGCCGAAAGTCAATAATATAGGTCAAATACACCGCCCCCACATCACGATGATTTTGCTGTCAGAAAAATAGTGACAGCAGGTTTTGACAGCAAAACCCTTTGATAATACAGATAATAGAGACAATTCGCATACAAAGAGTTCCTATTATCGTCGAAAACGAGAACTTTTGGGTAGGTTTCGGTACATACGATATTGAGTGGGAATGATACCAAAGTAACACAGTTTATCTATAGTAGCAGACAGTGGTTTTCATTGTCTGCTATTGTTTTCTTTATTCACATTATTTCGTGTGCAATTATTATCCATAGCAGAGCCACAGAAATTATAAATCACGATATAATTTATAACTAACCGAAGCAAGGCGGCAGGGAGATTTTCTCTCTGCCGCTATTTTATTTTGAGTTATAATAAAATTATGCGTGATATTTTAATGGAAAACCGTAGTATATAGTTGAGGCAGAAAGGATGGTGAGCAGTTTGGATGATAGTAAAATAATTGAATTGTTCTATGAGCGCTCGGAGCAGGCAAGGCTCTCTTTCTTTCGTTCGGGTAAAACGCAAAAATACGGATAGCGAACCATCACTTTCTCTACAGCGTGATACAGTAAATTATAATCAATTGTATCTCTCAAACGTATCGCAAGTCTAAATGTGCTGAAAAAATCCTCATTAGCTCCATAAAGCAACGGGTTTGGTTTAAACTTCATATATTCTCCTCAATACCACAGCACGAACACTGTAAAAGTCAAATTTATATATCGTTTACACCGTTTATTATACACCAAAAATATAAATGATTCAACTACTCTAAAGTGATTAAGACATATGCAGAATAGTATACGAATAACGTTGATGGCGGTAGGGTTAAATCCCCACTACCTTTTTTCGTTTTTGTAAGAAGTTTGTCATACCCAATATAATATAATATAAGATAATAGGGTTATTATACACTAATTCAAAAGTAAGGTGCTTCGAAAATATAAAAACAGGATAAAAAATGGAGGCAAATAATATGCAGAACGAGAAGAAAGAATTACTCAAAAAA
>JAXJYT010000068.1:0-1474 GCA_036306845.1 Acutalibacteraceae bacterium
GAACAACGGTGAACATAGAATAGAATTTCGGTGCCTCGATACATTCGTAATAGTAAATCAAATTCATAACCCCTTGTTTAATATTGTCCATATTTATTTTATCTTATTTTTAAGGTTAAGTCAACTATCATTATCAAACAAAAGGAGCTTTATTATGATAACAAAGCTTTGGAAACTACAAGAAACGGAGTTTGCAAAAGAAAATATAGAAAAAAACGGTAGCCGATTTTTAGTTGGTAACGGATATATGGGTTACCGCGGCACTTTAGAGGAGTTTAATAAAGAACAATTAGTATCTCTTAATATGGCGGGACTTTTCGATAAAAGCGGTGACCTTTGGCGCGAATCGGTGAATGCACCGAATCCTTTTTATGTGAAATGTACGGTGGATGGTGTAGCTCTTGATGTGCGCGGAGAAAATGTGGTGTCTCACACGCAAACGCTTGATATTTCATGTGCACTTCATAGTCGTAATACGGTGTTTTCTGTAAACGACACACAAATTACAGTTGAATCCGAGCGTTTTTTAAGCCTTAAGGAAGATGAACTTGCGGCAATTAAATATACCGTTTGTGCCGATAGAGATATAAAACTGACACTCGATACAGAAATAGATAGTGATGTATGGAATATAAACGGTGAACATTTTAAAATTATCGGCAGTGAAAATAAAAACGGCGTAAATATACTTAATATTAAAACACTTGAAAACAAAACGCCTATGTGTGTTTATGAATATATAAACGGCGCGCAAAATCACAATGAAATTGAACTTAAAGGCGGTGTAGCCTTTACCTTTACCAAGCTTTGCGGCATTTATTGGGGTGAGGCAGCAAAAAATAGCCAAAGCAAATTTTTAATCCTTTGCGAAAAGGATTATGATTCCCACCTTTCAGCTCACAAAACCGAATGGGCAAAGGTTTGGGATAAAAGCGATGTTATTATTGATGGTGATGAAGAGGCGCAGTTTGCTATGCGCTATAGTATATATCATCTGAATTGTATTGTTCCAAGACACACCGATAAATGCGGTATTCCCGCGCGCGGTCTTTCGGGTCAGGTTTATAAGGGCGCTGCTTTTTGGGACACCGAAATGTTTATGATGCCGTTTTTCTCGTTTGCAGATAGCGCACTATGCAAAAATCTTGTTAATTACCGCATTAACACAATAGAAGGCGCTAAAAGAAAGGCTAAAGAATTTGGCTTTGACGGTGCTTTCTATGCATGGGAAGCACAGGAAACAGGTGATGATGCCTGCTCGCTCTTTAATCTCACCGATATTATAACAAACCGCCCTTTAAGAACACATTTTAAGGACGGTCAGATACATATAAGCGCTGATATGGTATATGCCCTTTGGAACTATATTGTTACAAGTGGTGATTACGGTGTTTTGGCAGACGGCGGACTTGAAATGATGTATCAGGTTATCTACTTCTACTACAGTCATACTGCTTATAAGCCGCTAAAGGAC
>JAXJYT010000069.1:0-1698 GCA_036306845.1 Acutalibacteraceae bacterium
CACCCGCTTTGGCTTTAATTGTAATTGTTTTACCTTCAAGCTTTGCGGCAGTAGCCTTTGCTGCATCAAGTTCTTCTTTTTTATGATGCGCATTGGCTTCTTCACGGCTTTTAAGTTCGGACATAGCGGCAGAATCCGCCTCTATAGCAAGATTTTTCGGAAAAAGGAAATTACGGGCATATCCGTCGGAAACATTGCAAAGTTCCCCTTTTTTACCCTTACCTTTAACATCAGCAAGTAAAATTACCTTCATTTAATTCACCCTTTACTTTTATGTAGCCGCATATGCGGCAAAAATTATACTTCCATTATAATTGGTAGAACCATCGGACTTCTGTGTGTTCTTTGATATAAGAATTTTGAAACGCCATCTTTTATTCGGGTTTTTAAAGTGTTCCAATCCCTTATATTATGAATATAACAGTTTTCGAGAACATCACACACAACAGAGTTAAGTTCGTTCATAAGTTCATCAGATTCCTTTACGTAAACGAAACCGCGAGACACAACGTCAGGTCCTCCGACAACCTCACGTGAAAAGGAATCGATTGATACCGCAACAACGATAATTCCATCCTCTGCCAAATGTTTACGGTCACGTAAAACAATGCTACCAACGTCACCAACACCAAGACCGTCGACAAATACTCTACCAGCAGTAACAGATTCTGAAGTTTTGATTTCCTTGTTTGATACCTCAATAACGTTACCGTTTGATGCTATAAGAACATTATCATCGTTCATTCCCATTGCATAAGCCAATTGAGCATGTTTATAAAGATGCTTTTGTTCCCCGTGAACAGGAATGAAATATTTGGGTTTAACAATGCTAAGCATAAGTTTTAGCTCTTCCTTACAAGCGTGACCCGACACGTGAACATCATACATTTTTTCATATACAACGTTCGCTCCACGCTTCATAAGCTCATTAACAACCTTACTTACAAGCTTTTCGTTACCCGGAATAGGTGTTGCGGAAATTATAATCATATCACCAGGAATTATATCAACCTGACGGTGATCCGAATAAGCCATTCGGTGAAGTGCCGATAAAGGTTCACCCTGACTACCCGTAGTAACAACAACAAGTTGTTCAGGTTGATAATTCTTAATCGATTCAATATCAACAAGAACACCTTCGGGAACATTAAGATATCCAAGCTCAGAAGCAACCGATACAACGTTAATCATACTTCTGCCAGATACTGCAACCTTACGTTTACATTTATGCGCTTCATCAATTATTTGTTGAATACGGTGTATGTTAGATGAGAACGTTGCAACAATTATACGGTGACCTTCTGCTTTACTGAAAAGAGTTGAAAACGATTCTCCCACCAAACGTTCCGACGAAGTAAATCCGGGACGTTCTGCATTTGTAGAATCGGCAAGCAAAGCCAAAACTCCCTTTTGACCGAGTTGTGCAAATCTTGCGATATCAATTACCCTATCATCAATTGGGGTGGTATCAATTTTAAAGTCACCTGTGTGCACAACAGTACCTGCACCACAGGTAATTGCAAATGATACAGCATCGGGAATTGAATGATTGACGTGAATAAATTCAATATTAAATTTACCTAAATCAATTTTTTCACCGGGTTTAACCGTGTTTAACTTTGCAGTGTTTAAAAGCTTATGCTCCTTTAATTTGCCTTCAATCAAACCAATAGTAAGTCTTGTTGCATAAATTGGTAC
>JAXJYT010000070.1:0-9546 GCA_036306845.1 Acutalibacteraceae bacterium
GCGGTGTTCCTACCTGTTGAATTTTACCCTTGTCAAATACAACAACACGGTCGGACATAGTAAGAGCTTCTTCCTGGTCGTGTGTAACGAAAATAAAGGTTATACCAAGCTTGCGCTGAATATTGCGAAGCTCCTTTTGCATATCCTTGCGAAGTGTTAAGTCAAGTGCTGCCAACGGCTCATCAAGTAACAACACCTTCGGGTGATTAGCTATAGCGCGTGCAATAGCTACACGCTGTTGTTGACCGCCCGAAAGGGTGGCTATACTGCGCTTTTCAAAGCCCTCAAGATTAACGAGGGATAACATCTCGCGTACTTTCTCTTTAATCTCTGATTCGGGAAGTTTTTTAACACGAAGCCCAAATGCGATATTTTCATATACATTTAGATGCGGAAATAGCGCGTAACGCTGAAAAATGGTGTTAACCTGACGCTTATATGCAGGTACACCGTTGAATTTTTTACCCTCAAAGAAAACATCGCCTCTATCGGGATCAAGAAAACCGGCAATTATACGCAGAGTGGTAGTTTTGCCGCAACCCGAAGGACCTAAAAATGTAATGAATTCCTTATCCTTGATATCAAGATTAAGCCCGTCAAGCACCTTCTCATCATCGAAAGAGACGAAGATATCCTTTAATTCAATTATGCTGTTGTTCATTTAAGCATCCCCCTTTGTCAAACACCCCAAGTGTCGACAGTAGTAAAGTTTTACGTTTACCCTGCGCGATACCCCAATCGTTTGTTTGTATACCCTGACAAAGGGTTTTTCATAGCACTACAGAATGTGAGCTACGGCATACATTAGTACCGACTGTCTTTCTACACAGATGCGTTAAATGTCGAAATAAATCGACCTATATTAAAATTTGCAGTATTATATAAATAAAATACCGCAATATAAATATAAGAAAAAATAGTATAAAAGTCAAGATAAATTTCAAAAAGCTCAACCACAGAAATGGTCGAGCTTTTTCGTTTGGATAACTTTAATTAAAATGGAATTAAATTACTGATTATCGTTTCTTTTATCGTTATACTGCTTGTTATCCTTATTTTTATTCTGATTGTTTTGCTTATTCTGATTGTTATTCTGCTTATTGTTGAAATTGTTCTTGTTATCCACGAAAATCACCCCGCTTTCACAAATATTATTTGTAAAGGTGGGGTGATTATTCTATTCGCTATAATCTAAATAATTCTTTTGCATTTTTGTTGCAAATTTTTAAAATATTTTCGCGTGTTTCACCGCGAATTTCGGCAATTTTTTGCGCAGTAAGGGAAATCATTCCCGAATGGCACAGCTTGCCACGATATGGCTCGGGCGCTAAATACGGACAGTCGGTTTCAAGCAATAATTTGTCATCGGGAATTGATGCTACTACCTCAGGAAGTTTTTTGGCATTTTTAAAGGTTATAACACCGCCGACACCGATATACATTCCTATATCGGTAATAAGCTTTGCGCTTTCCACACTCCCTGAAAAACAATGCAATACGCCGCGCGGCTTGGTTTTAAGAAGAATTTCTATCGTATCGGCGTGTGCTTCACGGTCGTGCACTAAAACGGGAAGATTAACCTCTTTTGCAAGGTCAATTTGCGCTTTGAAAATTTCTTTTTGTTCTACTTTGTTTTCACTTTCCCAATAGTAGTCAAGACCGATTTCACCGATGGCAACACATTTTTCGTGATTGGCAAGTTGCCTTAATTCATAAATCGTTGTGTCACTGTCAATATTACAAGGATGAATACCTACCGCGGCATATACAAACGGATATTTTTCGGCAATAGCTAACGCCGCTTTTGACGATTCACCGTCGCAACCGCACGTAACTATTTTTTCTACACCGTTTTGTTGCATACTGCACATTAATTCATCAAGGTTTTCACTAAACCTATCATCATCGTAATGCGCGTGTGTATCAAAAATAAGCGCCTTTTCTAAAATACAATCTTTCGGATATTCCATTATCTTACCTTAGAACCCGCAGGAATTCCGTCAACAAAGATTACCTTAACATCATCATCGGGACAATCTGCAGCCAAAATCATACCGTTTGACTCAACACCGCAAAGCGTCGCGGGCTTAAGATTTGCAACCACGATAACTGTATGTCCGATAAGGTCATCGGGTGTATACCACTTTGCAATACCCGAAGCTACGATACGCTCTTTACCGCTACCGTCGTCAAGTGTAAGCTTTAAAAGCTTTTTAGCCTTCGGAATAGGCTCACATTTAACGATTTTTGCGGTTTTAAGCTCTACCTTGGCAAAATCTTCAATTGAGATTTGCTCAAGCGTTACGGTGTTTTCTGCTGCCTTTTCCGCAGCTTCCTTTTTAGCCTTTTGCTCGGCTTCAATTTCTTCTAAAGCCTTTGCCATATCAATTCTTGCAAATAGCGGTTTTGCCTCACCTACAGTAAATGCAGATACCTTTCCAAACTCGGTAGAGATTTCGTTTGAATTAATTTGTGATGCAATACTTGCCGAGCTTTCGGGAATAATCGGTGTAAGCAATACTCCGAGAATTCTTATTGATTCAAGCAAATTGTATAAAACCGTATTAAGGCGAGGGAGAGTTGCCTCATCCTTCGCAAGTACCCATGGCGCAGTTTCATCAATATATTTGTTGCAACGCTTCGCAAAGTTCATGACACATTCACACGCATCAGCGTTACGGTATTTGTCCATCAGCTCATAATATTTCGCAACGGTATCCTTTGCGGATCCGATTAATTCGTCATCAAGCGCATCGCATACACCGTTTGCACTAACGGTGCCGCCAAAGTATTTGTTTGTCATAGCTATTGTACGGTTTACAAGGTTACCGAGCGTGTTAGCAAGGTCGGCGTTAAATTTTGTAATAAAGCTTTCATACGTGATAGTTCCATCCTGTGTGAACGGAATTTCAGAAAGCAGATAATAACGTACTGCGTCAACACCGAAACGGTTAGCCAATTCATCCGCATAAATAACGTTGCCCTTTGATTTTGACATCTTGTCTTCGCCTACAAGCACCCACGGATGCCCCAATACCTGCTTTGGTAACGGCTCACCCAAAGCCATAAGAATAATCGGCCAGTATATTGTGTGGAAACGAACAATATCTTTACCGATTACGTGCAAATCTGCAGGCCATAGCTTTTTGTACTGTTCACTACTGTTTTCGGTATCGTATCCAACGCCCGTAATGTAGTTTGAAAGCGCGTCAATCCAAACGTAAATAACGTGTTTATCATCAAAGCTTACAGGTACGCCCCATTTAAAAGAGGAACGTGAAACGCACAAATCCTGAAGGCCCGGCTTAATAAAGTTATTAAGCATTTCGTTTTTACGTGATTCGGGTTGGATGAAATCGGGATTTTGCTCAAAATACTCAACAAGTCTATCCTGATACTTTGAAAGTCGAAGGAAATATGCTTCCTCTTTAGAGTCGATTACGTCGCGACCGCAGTCGGGGCATTTGCCGTCGACAAGCTGTGATTCTGTGTAAAAGGATTCGCAGGGAACACAGTATTTGCCTTCATAGGTGCTTTTATAAATGTCGCCTTGGTCATAAAGCTTTTTAAAAATTTTCTGCACAGTCTTTTCATGATAATCATCGGTAGTACGAATGAATTTATCATAGCTTGTGTTAAGACTGTCCCAAACACCCTTGATAGCCGTGGCGGCATTATCAACGAACTCCTTAGGAGTGATACCGTCTGCCTTAGCATATTCTTCGATTTTCTGTCCGTGCTCATCAGAGCCGGTCATCAGATAAACGTCAAAGCCCATCATCTTCTTATAACGGGCAATCATATCCGCAAGCACGATATCATAAGCGTTGCCGATATGCGGCTTACGTGAAGCATAGGCTATAGCAGTTGTAATATAAAATTTATTTTTCTCGCACATATAAAAATCCTCCTATGGCTTTTTGAAAATAAATGCAATTATTGAAAGAGCGGTTACACCAAGCTCATATAATAACAAATTTACGGGGTCAAGTAAAGAACTTCCACTTGAAAAAGAAGCATATACAAAGTATAAGATTCCAAAAATCGAGCATAGCGTATAAATAACGGTAAGTAAGATGTTTGATTGTTTTATACGTGATGCACAATTCAGGATACTGATAAAGGTAATGGAATTACGGCGGCACATTGCAGGAGCGGAAATACTCTCACTGGGTTGTGTGGCGTTTTTAAACATATGAACACCCGCATTGGACATAACCTTTACTGAATCCTCGTACAAATCGAAATAATCGGAAATCATAACCTCACTTATGTTGGGGTCGCAATTGCTAACAAGCAGTGTTACACCAAGCTTGGTTACACGGTGAAGTTCTTTTATAACTTCAGGTGATACCGAATATTTTATGATAAGCAAAGCGCAAGCCTTGCCGTCGGCGGCAAGATAAACGGGAAAATATCCGTTTCGAAGGATTTGACGGTCGTACTCAATACTTGGTACCGTAATGCCGTGACCTTCCATAATAGTGCGGTTGCCTATAAATAACATTTTATTATTAACCCAACCTGAAATACCAAGACGCTCTTCATATTTTGTCATCGTGGCATTAGGCATTTTGTACGAATCATTCGTGCCTGCAATACGGCAGAAAATAGGTGCTAAAGTGCTATCCATTTCGGTTGTAAGCGCCGCGGCGCAAAGCAAAGTATCATCAATATTATTATCGGACAACACCTTCATATCCTGAAGGGTTATATAACCGTCGGGAAATATTTCGTGACTCGAAATAACTGCGGCGTTGGAAAGTTCTAAGGATGTTGCGCCGTGTTTTCCTGCAATCATTGCACCCTTTTTGTTGAGCCTTTTTGCAGCGACATAATGTGGGAGAGAATCTATAAAGATTAATGTGGGCAAAGCCGCCAACAGTAATATTGCCGTTGCCGAATAAACTGCGTGATAAAGCGTTCTGAAATATAATGCTGCTGCCGTGGCAGATATTGCCGCAAGGATTAAAGCAGCAAAAAATACGATACCCATTTTGCCCGAGAACTTCGTGCCATATTCCGAATACTTCATAAAATCATTTATGAAATTGGTTTTTTGCGGGGCAGATATAAGAACGTCACCTTCAATGGAATTTTTTGCCATAGCAAAGGTGGTGGAACTATCGCCGATAAGCTTTACGGCAACCTTGCTACCCGACGCCGTTACTTGTTTTAAATTTCCAAGCTTTGCAGAAATAGCGTAAAATTTGCAAAGTGCACGTAAAAATAACGTTATTGCACAGGCAAGAATAAAATAATATACGCTATTTGCCGATCTTGATGAAATAAAGCAAAGCGCAATACTAAAAACCGATGCGGTACCTACGATAACATCGTGCGAAGCTTGGTTTTTAAATAAAGCCAAGAAATCACCAAGCATATCAAAATTTGAAACAAAAGATATACTTAAAAATATTCCGCATATAATCATCGCAACCTTTGGATTGCCAACGATTACGTTCCACAAGGGACCAAAGGAAAACAAGCTTAAAATAAATAGCATAAGTCCTGATACCAAAGTGCTTACAAATGCATTACGTTTATATATGGCAATGCGTCTTATTAGCTTTTTGGCATCGGTGGGATTATGTGCTTCGGTTTCGGGAACAAACATCTCAAAATCTGTTTTTTGAAGCACAGTATCCTTTGGGTCGTTATTATCATCGGGAATTTGTGATAATTCCTCACTTATATCAATTGAACGGGTCGCACTGCTTACCCTTATATTGTTTCCTTCACCGTCGAGTTTTACAGGTGTAAAACGGATAGTTGCGGTGTTTGAAAGGCTTTTATTTGAATTGTTTACGCCAAACTCAATAATATCAGTATCCGATATATCGGGAATGGTTTCATAAACATTTTCTTCTTTATTTTTCTTTGGTGGGAAAAAGGTGTTAAGAATTTCCTTCTCGTTACGTTTTTGTGCATCTGTAACCATCTTTTCAAATGCAGGTGTGGGGGAAGGTTGACCCTTTTGAATTATAACACGTTCGGTTTGTGCTTTTTCCGAAGTTTCGCCTTTAACCTCATCACTTTTAACCGATGAAATTTCATTTGTATTTTTTTGTTTACTTTTCTTAAGATTATCAATTGAAATATTGTATTTTTTAGAAAGTGACTTAAGCGCACGCTCACCGTCAGTTTTAATTATATCTGCAACGCTTTGAAGCTCGTAAAGTGGCTTGTCGTTTTCTGAAAGGTCCTTACCGTTTTCATCAATCGTGTATCTTTTAAGCTTGTCAAGAAGTGAGTTGGAAGAATCGTTAACGTCTGTAACAGTTTTTTCTTTTGGCTTTTCAGCATCCGTAACCTTGGTTATATTTTCACTGTTTGATTTTAACATTCTTTCCTTCAAAGCATCAAGCGGACTTTTTCCTGTATGTACCGTGGTTTCATCGTTTTTTTTCTCATCAGACAAAACCTCATCCGGTGTAAGCACGTGCGAAGGAGCTATTTTATTTTTATCCTTATTATCATTTTCGAAACGGAGAATTATATCTTCCGTATCTGATTTATTAAAATTTTTCATTAAAATTTCTCCGAAATTTATTTAATGGAATGTCTTTTTCTTGCAACCTCATACATAAGTACACCTGCCGCAACAGATGCATTAAGCGAGTTGATTTTACCGTGCATCGGAAGACTTATTATACCGTCGCATTTCTTTGCAACAAGTGTGCCTATGCCTTTGCCCTCGTTTCCGATTACTATAGCGCAAGGCGTATCGTAATCAAGCAGGGTATAGTCTTGTCCGTCCATATCGGCACCAAATACCCAGACACCTTTTTCCTTAAGCTCATCAATGGTATTTGATATATTGGTAACACGTGCTACCTTCATATATTCAAGTGCTCCTGCCGCAGTTTTTGCAACGGTAGCATTAAGGGATGCCGAACGTCTTTTTGGAATTATAATGCCGTGAACGCCGCAAGCCTCTGCCGTTCGGATAATTGCGCCAAGATTGTGCGGGTCCTCAATTTCATCACAAATAATAATAAAAGGCATTTCGTTTCTTTCGTTTGCAGTTTGTAGAATATCCTCTACAGTGGAATATTCCTGACTTGCAAACATTACTGCGACACCTTGATGATTAGCTCCGCCACAATAATAGTCTAATTTTTGAGGGCTAACCTCTTTTATAAGAATACCGCGCGCCGAGCATTTTGCGATAATTGCGGCGACAGAACCACCCGATACGCCGTGTGCTACGAGCAAACGGTCAATCTCTCTGCCCGAACGTACCGCTTCAAGAACGGGGTTTCTGCCACATATTATATTATTTTGTTTGTTTTCATTTTCCATAGTCTTCACCTAAACATATTTATACAAGATACAGTATATCATACATATTTTAAAAAATAAAGGGTAAATTAACAAAAAAGTAAAGGAAGTTTTAGTATGGAAATTTTGAATGTATTCGGTTATGAATTAATTGATTCGCGCGGTAATCCAACCGTTGGTGCAAAGGTTGAACTATCGGATGGTTCAACGGGCTTTGCAATAAGCCCTTCGGGTGCATCTACGGGTGTATATGAAGCTCATGAGCTTCGTGATAACGATAAGTCAAGATATTGTGGAAAGTGCGTAAAAACTGCAGTCGATAATATAAACGGCTCTATAGCTCAAACGCTAAAAGGTGTGAACGGACTTCATCAAAGAAAGGTTGATGAAACACTCATAAAGCTTGATAATACCGAAAATAAAAGTAATTTAGGCGCAAATGCAATTCTTGCCGTTTCGATGGCAACAGCAAAGGCGGCGGCAAATTCAAAAAAATTACCGCTTTACCGCTATTTAGGTGGCATAAACGCCAATACCTTGCCTCGACCGATGATGAATATATTAAACGGTGGTGCACATGCATCTAACAATATTGATATACAGGAATTTATGATTGTTCCTACTAACTTTTGTTGTTTTGCCGAAGCTTTGAGAAAGTGTTGTGAGGTTTATCATACCTTAGGACAGATTTTAAAGGCAGAGGGTTTGTCTGTTGGAGTTGGTGATGAAGGCGGTTTTGCACCAAATCTTGAATCTGACGAAATGGCTATACAATATATTATAAAAGCTATTGAACGCGCAGGTTACTCAACCGATGATATCAAAATTTCACTTGATGCCGCATCAAGTGAATGGTATTCTGGCGGCGGTTATAATTTACCGAAAAGAAACAAAAGCTTTACCGCCGATGCACTGATCGATTACTATGATGAGCTTGTTTCAAAATATCCCATAATCTCTTTGGAGGACGGTGTTGGTGAGGATGACCTTGACGGATGGAAAAAACTAACAGATAGGTTAGGACGTAAATTACAGCTTGTAGGTGACGACCTGTTTGTTACAAATAGTAACAGACTGAAAATCGGTATTGAAAAGGGAATAGGTAATTCAATTCTTGTAAAGCCGAATCAAATTGGAACGGTAACGGAAACACTTGACGTTATAAGACTTGCGCAAAGAAGCGGATATACAACTGTTCTATCACACCGTTC
Organism: Acutalibacteraceae bacterium; assembly: GCA_036306845.1. Lineage (GTDB taxonomy): Bacteria > Bacillota > Clostridia > Oscillospirales > Acutalibacteraceae > UBA737. The sequence goes on from JAXJYT010000070.1 coordinate 8,496, forward strand.
GGGTGAAAGTGAGGATACAACAATAGCCGATATCGCGGTTGCTGTAAATGCAGGACAAATTAAAACGGGCGCACCTTGCAGAAGTGATCGCACATCAAAATACAACCGTTTACTTTTTATTGAAAATGAACTTTGCACAAATTGTTAATCTTGACTTTTTAACTTTTGTGCTATAAAATGTAAAAGCAGTAGGGACTGTAGCCTTTTGGTTTGCGGTCCTTTTATTTTGGAGATGATTTTTTATGTCACGAAAGCTTTTTGATACAGTAATTATAGGCGGCGGAATTGGCGGTCTTATGGCGGCATATCGCCTTAGAAAAAATGCCCCCGATATGAAAATTGCTGTAACCGAGCGCGGTAATGACCTTGAGAAGCGTAAATGTCCCGCAGGCAAAAATAATACCTGCGTTCATTGTAAGATATGCAGTATTACAAGTGGTTTTGCCGGCGCAGGTGCCTTTTCGGATGGTAAATTTAATCTTGGCACCGCTTATGGCGGAACCTTGGGCGAAGAACTCGGCGATGATACCGCTAACCTATATATTGATGAGGTTGATAAAATTCTTAACGAATATTGTACTTCAGGTATACCTCAGGTGTATAAATCCAACGACGAATTACGTCTTAAGTGTATCCAGAATAATCTTCGTTTGCTTGATATGAATGTAAAGCATTTAGGTACCGATAACAATTTTGTAACTATGCAAAATCTAATCCGTGCTATTGCAGAATCGGGAACGGAGCTAATGAGCTTCTATGACTGTATAAAGGTTGAACGTTCCGGTGAAACTTATAAATTATATTATGCAAACGGTGAATGTCTTGAGGCTAAAAATATAATTATCGCGACGGGTCGCTCAGGTGCAAATTTCGTATCTGATTTTTGCAAATCAAACGATGTTAAAATGCGCTCAAACCATATTGATATCGGCGTTCGTGTTGAGATGAAGGATATAATCTGGCGTGAGTTTTCTTCAAAGATTTACGAACCGAAAATCCTCTACAAAACCAAAACATTTGAAGACAGATGCCGTATGTTCTGCTTTAATCA
>JAXJYT010000071.1:0-1029 GCA_036306845.1 Acutalibacteraceae bacterium
ACGTTTACGCTAACAGGTGTAAATTCCATACCGTGTTCGGTAATGTTATCACTTTGCTCGGTGTTGGTTTCGGGAACCGTATTGGTGAGGTAGCTTGTAACGGCATAGACCGTTTGACCGCCCGATATAAGTCTTGACCAACCACCGCCGCTTACTGCGGTGCGGTCAAGGAATTCACCCGCTTTAAGTACACCAACAACCGCCGCAGTGGTAGTAGGTTCAGCCCTCAGATTAACCTCTATTTTAGCGGTTACACGGTCGCTTTTCGGCGTAAAGGTCTGCCCCGCTACCGTATCAGGCTTATCTATTTCTATAACCTCGTTTGAAAGATAGCTTGTAATAGCATAAACTGTTTTTCCGTTATACGTAAGGCGCGACCAACCGTTTGTGCCGATACCCGTTCGCGTTAAAAATTCGCCGCTTTTTAGCGTGCCTACAACACTGTATTTGGTAGAGGGGCCCTCCCTGAGATTCACCTCTTCTTTGGCGGTAACGCTATCGTTTGCATCGGTATACACAAGCTCCTCTTGTGTTTTGGGCGCCTGCGCGGTTGGTGGCGCGGCATTTTTATCAACTGCACCCTTTTCACTTGCAGAAAAATACGACACTATCATATCGCAGTTACCCTCTACACCCTTTACAGTGCCGCAGTTAGTATACTGCCACATATCGTATTTGCCGCTATAAGCGGGTGTTTTTATCTGCGGATATGTAACGCTTGGATAGTGCGCCACCCATATTTTATAGCTTGATGATATTTGTGATATATCCCACAAGCCACCCTCAAGGTCGGATTTAGCCGCATAAAGCATACCGTCATACCCCGATGCCTTTATATCGCCCAAAAAGGCAAGCGCATTTTGGGTGCGCGCGGCGCTATCAAGCGAATACATTCGGCTTGCAGACTCTAAAAAGCCCTCGCAATCGTAAACTATAGGATACGAAATTTTATAGCCCCTTACGGCGTTTACAACAAAGGCAGCTTCCTCACGCGCTTCGGCGGTATTTATTGCGGTCGAAAAGAAATAA
>JAXJYT010000072.1:0-7253 GCA_036306845.1 Acutalibacteraceae bacterium
GTTGACCACGGTAAGACCTCACTTCTTGATGCTATCCGTAATACTGCAGTTACCAATACCGAAGCAGGCGGTATTACTCAGCATATAGGTGCGTACAGGGTTAATTGCAAGGGACAGGATATAACCTTCCTTGATACCCCCGGACACGCCGCATTTACTGCTATGCGCCAACGCGGTGCTATGGCAACCGATATTGCAATTCTCGTTGTTGCCGCAGATGACGGTATAATGCCGCAGACTATTGAGGCAATTAACCATGCTAAAGCGGCTAACGTTCAGATAATTGTTGCAATAAACAAAATGGATAAGCCCGAAGCTAATCCCGACCGTATTATGCAACAGCTTACAGAACATTCTCTCGTGCCTGAGGAATGGGGCGGCGACATTATATGCGTACCCGTTTCTGCAAAAACGCACAACGGTATAGATAATCTTCTCGAAAACGTACTGCTTGTAGCAGAAATGCTTGAGCTTAAGGCTAACCCCGACCGTAAGGCAAAGGGCGTTGTAATTGAAGCGCGTCTTGATAAGGGTCGCGGTCCCGTTGCAACCTTGCTCGTTCAGAACGGTACTCTCCATTCGGGTGATATTATCGTTGCAGGAACAAGCGTTGGTCGTGTTCGTATGATGATTAACGAACACGGTCAGGAGCTCAAGGAAGCTGGTCCTTCGGTACCTGTTGAAATTACAGGTCTTGCCGAAACACCTGCCGCAGGTGACGGCTTTGATGCAGTTTCGGATGAAAGACTTGCGCGTGAGCTTGTTGAACAACGTAAAGAAAAGATTAAGAACGATATATTTAATGCAAAACAGAAGGTTACTCTTGATAACCTGTTCAGTCAGTTGAGTGAGGGCGACCTCAAAACCCTTAATATTATCGTTAAAGCAGACGTTCAGGGTAGCGTTGAAGCAGTCCGCGATAGCCTTGAAAAGCTTTCAAATGATGAGGTTAAGGTAAGCGTTATTCACGGCGGTGTCGGCGCAGTTAACGAGTCTGATATTATGTTGGCGCTGACTTCAGGTGCTATCGTTGTAGGTTTTAACGTGCGTCCCGATGCAGTTGCTAAGGCTGCAGCAGAGCGTGACGGTGTTGACGTTCGTATGTACCGCGTAATCTATGACTGTATTGAAGAGATCGAATCGGCTATGAAGGGTATGTTGGCGCCTAAGTACAGAGAAAACGTTCTCGGTACTGTTGAGGTTCGCGATACCTATAAGATATCCAACGTTGGTACAATCGCGGGTAGCTACGTTACAAACGGTAAGGTAACACGCGCTTGTCAGATACGTGTTGTTCGTGACGGCATAATTATTGCCGAGGATAGCATAGCATCTCTTCGTCGCTTTAAGGATGACGTAAAAGAAGTAGCACAGGGCTATGAATGTGGTATCGGACTTGAAAAGTTTGCCGATATCAAGATTGGTGACGTGCTTGAAGCCTTTATTATGGAGGAGTATAGAGACTGATGGCAGGATATAAAATTAACCGTGTCACATCTGATATAAGACTTGCACTTTCCGAGCTTTTGCGTGAGGTAAAGGACCCCAGAGTAAGTAAGCTTTTAAGTATTGTAAAGCTTGACGTATCGGGCGATATGTCCTACGCTACTGTTTACGTAAGTGCAATTGAAGGTAATGAAAAAACTATGGAATCCGTAAAAGCGCTTAACAAAAGCGCTTGCGGATTTCTACGCCGAGAGCTTGGTGCCCGTATGAAGCTTCGCAAGGTGCCTGAGCTTCGATTCGTTGCCGATAATTCTATTGAAAACAGTGCTCATATTCAAAAGATAATTGACTCATTTGAAAAGGGTGAGGAAGATGTTTAAAACCAAGGAGCAGGGCTGTAAGCTGCTCAAACTTCGCCAAACCGCACGATATTTAAAGCGCCACGATAACTATATAATACTGACACACGCTTCTCCCGACGGTGATACCTTGGGCGCGGCATACGGCCTTTACTACGGTCTAAAGGAAATCGGGAAGATAGCTTCGGTTATATGTCCCGATCTGATACCGAGTAAATACGGTTATTTCGCGCACGAAACCGACCACGTTAAACGTGAGGATGCGATTATCATTGCGGTTGACGTAGCAGATAAACGCCTTTTGGGCTCGTTGGCGGAAGAATTTGGTGATGTTGTTGACCTTAATATTGACCACCATATTTCCAACGTGAAATATGCGCGCAACTTGTATCTTGATGCAGATGCATCGGCAACCTGCGAAATAATTTACGAATTATTGTTGGTACTTGGTGTTAATATTAATGACGTTACCGCAAAAGCGCTATATACGGGTATTGCTACCGATACGGGTTGCTTTAAGTATTCAAACGTTACCTTTAAAACGCATCTTATAGCATCACAGTTGTATGATTATAATATTGATGCCGCCGAAATCAACCGCATAATGTTTGATACAAAATCAAAGGATTTGCTTGAGCTTGAGCGTATGGTGCTTGATACGGCAGAATATCATTTTGATGATAAATGCATAATACTGACCGTTACCGCCGATATACAGGAGAAAACTCATTGCAGCGGTCCCGACCTTGAGGGTATCGCGGTTATTACCCGCAGTATTGAGGGTGTAATTGCAGGTGTGACTATAAAACAGACAGATGATGAATGCTACAAGGTGTCGCTTCGTACCTATCCGCCGCTTGATGCATCGGAAATATGCAAAAAATTGGGTGGCGGCGGTCACCGTGGCGCCGCAGGCGCTACCATTAACGGAAATCTTGATGAGGTTAAGGCTATGATACTTTCCGCCGTTGGCGACAGTATGGAGGCAATAGATGCTGGGATTACTGCTGATTAATAAGCCTCAAGGTATAACCTCGTTTGGCGCCGTAGCAAGAATTAAACGCATTTGCGGTGAACGGCGCGTAGGTCATACAGGTACGCTTGACCCTATGGCAACGGGTGTACTGCCCGTGTTTATCGGTAGAGCGACTGCGCTTTCTTCTTATTTGTTAGAAGCTGATAAGCGCTATACTGCAAGGGTACGGCTCGGCGTTACCACCGATACCTGCGATATTACGGGTACGGTTTTGACCGAAAAATCTGTTTCGGTTACAAACGAACAGGTGATTGCCGTTTTGGAAAAATTTACGGGTAAGCAAAAGCAGATACCGCCGATGTTCAGTGCGCTAAAGCGAAACGGTGTTCCGCTTTATGAACTTGCGCGTAAGGGTATTAACGTAGATATACCCGCGCGTGATATTGAGGTTTTAAGCCTTGTGCAGACCTCACCGCTTGATAACAGTAACGAATTTGATATAGATGTATGTGTATCTAAGGGTACATATATCCGTTCGCTTTGCCGCGATATCGGCGAGGCGCTTGGTTGCGGGGCTACATTGTCTGCCCTGTGTCGCACCGAAACGGCAGGCTTTCCGATTTCACGTTGCGTTGATTTGGATAAGCTTACAAGTGATAACGTCGGTGAATATATTTTACCTGCTGATACAGCGCTACAGTATATGCCAAGTATATGTGTTACGGAAAATCAGGCGGTACGCTTTACAAACGGCGGTCAACTTTCGTTTGACAGAATAAAGCTTGTTGATTTAAATGACGGTACGCTCTATAGGGTGTACTGTAAGGATGTTTTTTTAGGACTTGGATTTGTCGACTGCGAAAATCGGCAGTTAGGCGTTAAGTGTGTAATTCAGAAATACGAAGGGTAGTGAAGATATGAAAACGGCAGTAGTGCTTGGCACCTTTGACGGTCTGCATTCGGGTCACCGCGCAGTAATTGCGGCGGCAGACGGCTTTTATAGTATTGCCGTAACATTTCGTATTCCACCGAAAACCCTTAAAAAGCCTGAACTTTTAATGATGCCCGAAAGTCGCCGTCAAGCACTTTTAGAGCTTGGTATAAGCGAAGTGGCAATGTATGAATTCGGGGACCTTTGCGGTCTTACTGCAAATCAGTTTTTTGAGTTTTTAAGGCTTAAATACAATCCAACGCGTATAGTATGCGGTTATAATTACCGATTTGGTAAGAATGCCGTAGGCGATACGAAGCTTCTTAAAGAATACTGTGAAGCAGCGGGTGTTGAGCTTGTGTGTGTTGATGAAGTCACGGTGGGTAACGAACCCGTAAGCTCGACAAAAATAAGGGGTCTTATAAAAGACGGTGAAATTTCTGCCGCCAATGCGCTTTTGTATAAGCCCTTTGGTTTTTCGGCTACCGTAATTTCGGGTGATAAGCGTGGCAGAGAATTGGGCTTTCCCACCATAAATCAACAATATCCCGAGCTTTTGACTTTAACGCGCTTCGGCGTGTACGAATCGCGTGTTACGGTGGGGGATAAGGTTTATATCGGTATTACAAATATCGGAATCCGTCCTACCTTTAAAACCGAAAAGGTGTGCAGTGAAACCTATATTAAGGATTTTAGCGGTGACCTTTACGGTGTTAATGTAAAAATAGAGCTTGTGCGTTTCGTTCGTGATGAAAAGCGGTTTGAAAACGAAACACAGCTACGTGCGGCAATCGCCGATGATGCAGCAAAAATATTTGGTGAATAGATTGTAAACTTAGTCGTAAAATATAAAAGTCGGTTGACAATTGTTCTTTAAAATTATAAAATTAAATTAAGAAAATTTGTATTTAAGGGGGCGTCACTTTTGAAAAAAATAATCTGTATGCTTTTGTGTTTTGTAATGGTGCTTGGCGTGCTTACTGCTTGCAGTAAGGTGGACCTCAACTACGGCGTTTCAAGTGAGGTGCAGACCACAGATGAGGATACACAGGTTAAGATTCCCGAGATTAAATCAGAGGATGAGGTTATGCCCACATACTTTGATATAAGCCTTTTTGATGAAGAAAACTATTCCGACGTGTACCTTGGCAAGAAGTTTGAACATAAGGTTACCTATGCTGGTAGTGAGATTTCGGTGCCCTCATCATATAAGGAAATGCTTAAAAAGGGTTGGTCGTTGGTTGAATCGACCGATTACAGCGTCGATTCACAAATATTTGCAGGTAAATCCCTTGAAACCGTTTTCCAAAACGAATACGGTAAGCATATCACAGCAGTTTTTCATAATTCCTCTAAATCCTCGGTATCACTAAAAAAATGTGAAATCGTAAAATTCAGGGTGGAGGGCAACAGCCTTGTCAGCATATATCCTGAACACGGTCAGTTCTGGGTGAACGGTGTAAATAATAACTCGGCTATTACCGACGTTATTGAGTGTCTTGGTACACCGTCACATTTTTCAAGCATTACACCCAATAACTATATGCTTGATTATTTTATGACACCGAAGGACAGAAGAAGCGGAATCACAGTGTGGATAGATATTGAAAGTGACTGTGTTACCACTATTGAATTTTCATACTATTAAAAAACAAGGCTGCCAAGCGTCGCTTGACAGCCTACGGTTGTATTAAGGAATGATTTTATGCAAAACGAAAAATGCTTTTTAAAGGCGGATATACTGCTTCCTAAAACCGATATTTCGGCGTGGTCGGTCATTGCTTGCGACCAATATACGTCCGAGCCTGAATATTGGGAAAAGGTTCGCAAAAACGCAGGAGAAGTCCCATCGGCTCTTAACATAATTTTGCCCGAGGTTTATCTTTCGGGTGACAACTCCGATGCGGTGAGCGGTATCAATTCCACTATGAAAAAATACATAGATGACGGCGTTTTCAACGAATACAAGGACGCGCTTATTTACGTTGAGCGTGTACAGACTGACGGCATTTTGCGCCGCGGAATTGTAGGTAAAATCGATTTAGAACATTATGATTATCGCGCGGGCGCCAAGTCGGCAATACGCGCTACCGAACAAACGGTGCTTGAACGCATACCGCCACGTGTTCAGATAAGGGAAAATGCGCCGCTCGAATTACCTCACGTAATGGTGCTTTTTGATGACGCGCAGGATAAGGTGATGAGCCTTATGTGCGATAGAAAAGATAATTTCAATAAGCTTTACGATTTTGAGCTTATGTGTGGCGGCGGTCATATTACGGGTTGGCTTGTTGATGATGATACCGCAAATAGCGTGATCGACCTTATTGATACATTAAGGGATGATGACGGTCTTTTATTCTGTGTGGGTGACGGAAATCACTCACTTGCCACCGCAAAAGAATGTTATAATCAAAATAAAAACGACCTTTCACGCTATGCGCTTTGTGAGATTTTAAACATTCACGAGCAAGCATTTTGCTTTGAACCCATTTACCGTGTGGTTTTCGGCGTTGACCCCGAAACAATAATAGCCGATTTCGTAGATGCTTGCGGCGATTATGACGGCGCCGATGCACACAAATATACTTGCGTATGGGAAGATGCCGAGTGCGAAATTTCGGTAAAGCCCACTTCAAAGCTTGCGGTTGGAACATTGCAGACATTTCTTGATGCTTATCTTAAAGAAAATCCGAACATTAAGATAGATTATATACACGGCGTGGATTCGCTTAAAAAGCTTTCTTCGGGTGAGAATGCAGTTGGATTTATCTTTGAGGGTATGAAAAAAGAGGAGCTTTTCTCTGCAGTAGTGCAGGATGGCTCACTGCCGCGAAAAACCTTCTCTTTAGGCCACGCCGATGATAAACGCTTTTATATTGAGGCGCGTAAAATCCGCTAAATTTTGTAAAGTTTAGCAATATCTTGTTGGTTGACATAATACCGTTATAATTATATAATAATAGGTGTTTTAAGATGAAGGATGGTGAAAGCAGAGGGTGAATAAGAACAGAATAATAAGTTTAATACTGATAATTTCGTTGTTGTTTGTAACACTTACTGCTAATTTACAGGTATCAGCGGTTACATATCCAATGTACGGTGAAATCAAACATTCACAGGGCAAGGGACAAACTACAATCTATTCGTTACCGGGTACAAAGGGTCATGAGACTCCTGAAAACAAGTGGCAATCAGAATCAAAGGGTCCGCTTGTTGACGGTACCGTAATTAAGGTGCTTGGTGAAGAATTAGATGGTGATGGAGATAAATGGTATAAAATTAACTACGGTGATAATTTTGGAAATGAAGGCTACGCATTTTCTTCACACGTTGTTTTAAAATACGATTATCAGCATGATGAGGCTTTTGAACTGGAACTGCAAAAATTCCCTGAAAGTTACCGTGAATCTTTGCGTCATTTACATGCCAAATATCCTAATTGGAAATTTGTTGCAAAAGAAATTGATATGGATTTTAATACCGCAATTGATTTACAGTATAGTCCTAATGATGTTACAAAACGCAAAAAAATGGTCGA
>JAXJYT010000073.1:0-2511 GCA_036306845.1 Acutalibacteraceae bacterium
GCGATATGGGGGTCATTAGAGCTTTTGCCGTTGGTGCTAAAAGTATAAAAAGCACACGCGGTAGTGCAACCGGTTTGCTTTCGTACTCGAATTTTCATCTTGAAAAAAAGGGCGATACATATAGGGTGCTTGAAGCTACTGCAAACAAAGTCTTCTTCGGTGCAGGAAGTGACATTTTAATTTTATCTGTTGCTCAATACTTTTGTGAATTGTGTGCAGTTTTAGGTCCCGTTGATTCTGAAGGTGAAGAGTTTTTGCGCCTTGTTCTTAATTCTCTTTATTTTTTGACCGAAAGAAAACGCTCTATAAGTTTGATAAAGGCTATAACTGAGCTAAGAATTGCCACAATTTCAGGTTATGCACCCAATCTTCTTGCATGTGAAGGTTGCGGAAAATTTGAAGATGGATTAATGTTTTTAAAAATTGATGATGGTACGCTGTATTGCAGCGAATGTCAGTATTCAGGTGCTATTCCCATTGACCGAACTATTCTTGATTCTATGCGGCATATAGTTTATTCGGAATTTGATAAGCTTTATTCCTTTGATATTCCGGATGATGCCGCAAAACGTCTTACCGATGTTACCGAAAAATATATTTTATATCAATCCGAGCATAGATTTCCGACTCTTGATTTTTACCATAGTATAGAGGTTATATAATGAATTATTCAATTTCAAAACACGCTAAAACCTTAGAACTTGACCGTGTGCTTTTAATGCTCTCTAATGAATCGGTTACCGAGGATGCGAAGGAAGCCGCACTGAATATTGTTCCTTCAACCGTTATCGATGAAGTAAAGGAACTAATGGCACAAACCGAGGACGCATATTTACTTTGCGCCAAGTTTTCTTCTCCATCTTTTGGAAGTGTTGTAAATGTTTCATCGTGTCTTTCACGTGCCTCGCTCGGCTCTACACTCAACACTACAGAGCTTTTGAATATTGCAGATGTTCTTCGTTCAATACGTTCGCTTAAATCGTGGCGTCAAAGCTGTATGGCAGAAAAGGAATTATCTATCGATTATTTGTTTAATGCATTAAGCCCTAATAAATTTTTAGAAGATAAGATTAACTTTGCTATTAAATCGCCTGAAGAAATTAACGATAACGCTTCTTCGCTTTTAGCGGATTTAAGGCGTCAAATTAAATCAAAATCATTAAAAATTCGTGAAAGTTTAGAAAAAATAATTCATGGACAGATGTCTAAATATTTGCAAGAAGCATTAGTAACGCAACGTGACGGTAGGTTTGTTGTACCCGTGCGCTCTGAATTTAAAGGCGAAATCAAAGGTATTGTTCACGATACATCATCTACGGGTTCAACCCTCTTTATTGAACCAATGTCTGTAGTTGAAACAAATAATGAAATCAGGGTCTTAAAATCACGCGAGCAGGATGAAATTTTAAGGATTTTATCCGAATTATCTGCTATGTGCGCGGACTTTTCTGATAGTATAAAGCTCTCCTACGATGCTTTTATAAAACTTGATTTGATATTTGCAAAGGCAAAACTTGCGTATAAAACCGCCGCAGTTGTACCTAAGATTAACGATAGAGGATACGTATATCTTAAAAGGGCGCGTCATCCACTTATCTCTTCAAAAACGGTTGTTCCAATTACGGTAACGATTGGCGGTGAATATAATTCGTTAATTATTACGGGTCCTAATACAGGCGGTAAAACAGTAACGCTTAAAACTATCGGTCTTTTTAATTTAATGGCTATGTGCGGTTTAATGCTTCCTGCAGATGACGGCACTGAGATTACTGTATTTAATAAAATCTTTGCCGATATCGGTGATGAACAAAGTATTGAGCAGTCGCTTTCTACCTTCTCGTCACATATGGTTAATATTATTTCAATTCTTGAAAAAGCTGACAATAATTCTCTTGTTCTTTTTGATGAGCTTTGCGCGGGTACAGACCCAATTGAAGGTGCCGCACTTGCAAAAGCTATATTGATAGATTTGTTTAGCAAAAATGCTAAAACTGTTGCAACAACACATTATCCTGAGCTTAAGGTTTACGCTCTTGATACTGAAGGTGTCGAAAATGCAAGTTGTGAGTTTGATGTATCAACGCTAAAACCTACCTATAAATTGATTTTGGGTGTTCCTGGTCGTTCGAATGCGTTTGCTATTTCTAAAAAATTGGGATTATCAGACGATATAATCAAATCGGCTAATGAGCAAGTAACTGATGATGATATGCGTTTTGAACGAGTTGTTGAAAGTTTAGAAAACGCGCGTAGGGAAATGGAACTTGAGCGTGAGCAAGTCGCTCGACTTCGTGCAGAACTTGCTGAAAACAAAAAGAAATCTGATAACATTGCCCACGAATTCAAATTAAAGCAAGACAAATTAATGGAGCAAACACGTGAAAAGGCTGCTTCTATTATTGAAACTACACGTTATAAATCTGCAAACCTTCTTAACGAGCTTGAAGAGCTGAAAAAGAGTCTTAATGCACAAAATGCCGCTAAAAATATTGAGGCTGCAAGAGCGGGGTA
>JAXJYT010000074.1:0-7560 GCA_036306845.1 Acutalibacteraceae bacterium
ACATAATAGATTATACTACAATATAATTATTATTTCAAGAAAATTAGCGTAAAAATATTCATTTTTTATGAATATATGCAAAAAAATACAGCCCAACCATAAGGTCGGACTGTATTAACTTAAAATTACATTTTTGCAAGGTTTGCTTTGAGAGTATCAAGCTGCTCGCGAAGCTTTGCAGGAAGCTTATCGCCAAACTTCTTGTAGTGCTCCTCGATTTCCTCTGCTTCCTTGGTCCAAACATCCTTGTCAACCTTGAGGATGGACTTGAGTGTATCCATATCCATATCAAGATCGGTAAGATCGATATCCTCAGGCATCGGAATATAACCAATAGCGGTTTCAGTAGCCTCTGCCTTGCCTTCGCAACGGTCAATAATCCAGTTGAGAACACGCATATTATCGCCAAAGCCGGGCCATAAGAAATTACCATCATCATCGGTACGGAACCAGTTAACGTTGAAAATCTTAGGTGCCTTATCACCAAGCTTCTCACCCATTGAAAGCCAATGAGTAAAGTAATCACCCATGTGATAACCGCAGAACGGAAGCATAGCCATCGGATCACGACGAACAACACCAACTGCACCGGCAGCTGCGGCAGTTGTTTCGGAAGCCATAGCAGAACCTACGAATACACCGTTAACCCAATCCTTTGATTGATATACAAGCGGAGCGCACTTTGCACGACGACCACCGAATACGATTGCAGAAATCGGCACACCCTCACCCTTATTGAATTCATCGGAAATGCAGGGGCAGTTTTCTGCGGGTGCTGTAAAGCGTGAATTCGGATGTGCTGCATAGGTTGACTTATCAGCCTTAACAAACATTGAGGGATTCCAAGGGTTACCCTTCCACTCAAGAGCATTCTCGGGCGGATTCTTATCAAGACCTTCCCACCAAACAGTGTTATCATCAAGATTTAATGCAACGTTTGTAAATATGGTGTCCTTCTTTGTGCTTTCAAGAGCATTAAAGTTAGAATGCTCGTTAGTACCGGGAGCAACACCGAAGAAGCCGTTTTCGGGGTTGATAGCATAAAGTCTGCCATCAGGACCTATCTTCATCCAAGAAATATCGTCGCCAACAGTCCAGATCTTATAGCCCTTCTTACGAAGATACTCGGGCGGAATAAGCATTGCAAGGTTGGTCTTACCGCAAGCAGACGGGAATGCAGCTGCAATATAACGAACCTCACCCTTAGGATTCTGAAGACCAAGGATAAGCATATGCTCAGCCATCCAGCCTTCTTTCCAACCCTGATATGATGCAATACGGAGCGCAAAGCACTTTTTACCTAAAAGAACGTTACCGCCGTAGCCCGAATTAACCGAAATAATGGTATTATCCTGCGGGAAGTGGCAGATATATCTGTTCTCAGGGTCAATATCGCAACGAGAATGTAAGCCGCGCACCCAGTCATTACTATCGCCTAAAACCTCAAGCACCTTGGGGCTAACGCGGGTCATAATAAGCATATTAAGAACAACGTACACCGAATCGGTAATTTCAATACCAATCTTAGCGATAGGTGAACCGATGGGACCCATAGAATAAGGGATAATATACATCGTTCTACCCTTGTAACTTCCACGTGCAATGTTGTAAAGTTTCTTATACATTTCAGAAGGCTCACACCAGTTGTTTGTGGGGCCTGCTTCTTCCTTGGTTGCAGTACAAATAAAGGTCCTATCCTCTACACGTGCAACGTCGTTAGGATTAGTTCTGTGCAAATAGCAACCGGGAAGCTTATCCTGATTAAGCTTATGAAGCTCACCAAGCTTTACTGCTTCTTCGCGAAGCTCCTCACGTTGTTCGTCACTGCCGTTTATCCAAACGATTTTATCAGGAGTAAGCAGTTCCTTCATTTCGTCGAGCCATTTTAATACTGTTTTGTTAGTGGTCATTTTTTACTCTCCTTACAAAATGGTCCAAATTTTTGCATTTTATATTATATACCATTTGTTTTGAAAAATCAATACCGTTAGAACAATTTTTACAATTATGTTTAAAATATCTAATTACTTGACAAAACATATATATGAGTATAAAATTTATATATAAAATTATTCGGAGGAATAATTATGAAGAATGGATTTATAAAAGTTGGTGCAGCAACTGCTCAAATATCGGTAGCTGACATAACAAAAAACACCGAAAGCATAAAATCGCAAATTTCCCTTGCCGATAAACATGGGATTAATTTACTTGTGTTTCCCTATAATTGTATTACAGGTTGCACTTGTGGCGACCTGATATATTCACAAGTTCTGCTTGGCGGTGCCTTTGATGCACTGACTGATATATGTATGCACACAAGCGGTCTTTACCCCGTCGTTGTAATTTCACTACCGCTTAATATTGATAATAAGATTATAAGCTGTGCCGCCGTTTTGCATAATGGTGAGATACTTGGTATTATTCCTGAAGGTAGCAAGGCAACCTCTACGCTTACTGTAAACGGAAAAAGCATTACGGTTGACGCAAATACAATTTTCAGATGCTCTGGTATGCCCGCATTCACCTTTGGCGCAGAGCTTGGCTCTGATTTATGGGGCGCGCCTGCACCGTCGCTACAGTTATGTAAAGCGGGTGCAAATATGATTGCCGCTTGCGCTGCGCTTCCCGAAACTGTCGGCGCCGCAGAATGCAGACGCGGTTCTGTTATATCCAACTCAACCCGCCTTGCCTGCGGATTTATATATGCCGATGCCGACTATAGTGAATCAACGGGTGATTTTGTTTATAGCCGTCACCTTATAATTGCCGAAAACGGTAAAATCCTTGCCGAAAACAAGCCCTTCGGCGACCAAACACTTATCGTTTCAGAAATTGACGTTGAAGCGCTTATGCGTGAGCGTATAAGAAGCAAAAACACATATTGTGAATGCGGTATGCGTGTTGTTGATTTTAACCAAGAAATACGCGAAACTAAAATTACACGCCGTATAGAAAAAAATCCGTTTATACCGACAAACGCTTGTATGGATGAACGTGCAGAAACGATGCTTAACATACAGTCATACGGTCTTATGAAGCGTATATCACACACAAATTCAAAGTGCGCAGTAATCGGTATTTCGGGCGGACTCGACAGTACGCTTGCTCTTCTTGCTACCGTTCGTGCCTTTAAATTATTAGATAGACCGTTATCAGATATTAAAGCAATTACTATGCCCTGCTTTGGTACAACAAACCGCACTAAATCGAATGCAGTTAAGCTTTGTGAATTATTAGGCGTTGAAATTAGTGAGATTAATATCACCGAATCTGTGATTTCGCATTTTAAAGATATCGGTCAGGATAAGGATAAGTTTGACGTAACCTATGAAAACTCTCAAGCGCGTGAGCGCACACAGGTTTTGATGGATGTTGCCAATCGTCTTGGCGGTCTTGTAATAGGTACAGGTGATTTATCAGAATTAGCACTTGGTTGGGCTACCTATAACGGTGACCATATGTCGATGTACGGTTTAAACGGCGGTATTCCGAAAACAGTTGTCAGACTTCTTGTGAAATATGAAGCAGACCGTCAAACCGATGAGTTAAAGAATATACTCTACGATATACTTGATACTCCCGTATCGCCCGAGCTTTTGCCCAGCGACAAGAACGGTAACATAGCACAAAAGACCGAAGATTTAGTAGGTCCCTATGAACTGCATGATTTCTTTATGTATCACGTTGTACGTGGCGGAATAACACCAGAAAAGCTATTCCGTTTAGCAAAGCTTGCCTTTGACGGCGAATATACCGATGACATAATCTTACACTGGATGTATATATTTACAAAGCGCTTCTTTAATCAACAGTTCAAACGCTCTTGTATGCCGGACGGTCCGAAGGTTGGTACCGTATCACTATCACCCCGCGGTGAGTGGTCGATGCCAACGGATGCCAGTGCAAACCTTTGGCTTGAAAGGATTAAAAATCTAAAATAATAACAGATAAAATCGCCAAATACAATTACTGCATTTGGCGATTAAATTATTCCTTTTCAAAGCCGATAAGCAGCCCGCCTTTTTCGGCATAAAAGCTGCACAGTCCACCGCAAGCATATATCTCCACACACGCTTTGGGAAATTCACTAACGATAAGCTCTTTTAAATCATTGGCCGCCTTTTCGTTAAAACAATGTGATATCTTGATTTTTGCGCCGTTATATCCCAATTCATAAAGGCGCTTTGCCAACGCGTCAATTGCATTTTTCTCTCCCCTACATTTATCAAGCGGTTGAAGATCACCCTTTGCACTTGCCTTTCCTATCAGCCTTATGCCCATAAATCCTGCCATTTTTGCAACCAATGGGCTTACTCTGCCGTTATTAGCAAGGTTTTTCAACGACTGCAGCATAAACAACAGTCCTGTGTTTTTTGTATATTCATTTATTTTATTACATACCTCATCAAACGATGCACCTTCAAGTATCAAAGACTTTACCTTATCAATCATAAGGCTGATTTCCGGTCCTGCGGTAAGGGTGTTAAGCACAAATACCCTTCGTTCCGGATACTCCTCCTCATAGGTTTGTTTAGCAAGCATTGCCGAATTATAGCTACCCGATAACGTTGCGGTTATTGTGAACACAAAAATATATTTTGCGTTTCCAAATGCAGAAAGCCAATCTGCTGCATTTGGACAAGATGTAGAGCTTTTGCCTTTATAACTTAAAAGTGTATCCACCATAGAACGAACGTCAAGCTCTGCGTTGTCGGTATACTCTTTATCGGCTGTAATAATTTTAAGTGGGGCGCTGCTGAAATTCACGTGTTCAAGCGATAATACATCACTTGATGAATCTGCGACAATTTTGATTTCGTTAAATTCCATAATAAATCTCCTTTAAAAGTATATACCGAATATATCATTCCACGCGCACAAAAACAATCCATTATAAAAATTCAGGCTCTATTATAACAAAAAGCAACTCTACCGATAGTAGAATTGCCTTTATAATCGATTGACAGAAAGCTTTCCTTGTGGGATTGATTATGAAGCGATACCCCACCGTAACCACCGATTATATGCGCATCAAAAACGGTGGTTTATCAATATCATCAATGTTAGCGACAACGTTATCTAAGCATTAAAACGTAAATATAAAGCGGATTTTTTTTACCTAATTGCTTTTACGTCATATATGTGATATAATAATGTCCGTTTACAAAGGATGATGATTAAAAATGTATAATAAATATATAAAACCATTTGCGGTATACATAATATTCGGTATAAGCTGTGGCATCATTGGTGCGTTATTCGCCAAAGGAATTTCGCTTGTAACCAATATACGTCTTAATAATTCTTGGTTATTATATTTGCTTCCCATAGCCGGTATTATTTCGGTTGTAATTAACAGACTGTTAAAGACATCTGATATGGGAACAAACCAAGTAATTGCTTCGGCAAACGGTAATACGAATTTATCATCCAAGCTTGCACCCGCTATTTTCCTTTCCGCGATATTGTCACACCTATGCGGCGCATCTGTCGGCAGAGAGGGCGCCGCCTTACAGTTAGGCGGAAGTTCGGCATTGTTTTTCAGTGAAAAATTTAAACTTTCCGATGAAAATAAAAAAATACTGATTTATTGCGGTATGGCGGGTGTGTTCTCCTCTGTTTTCGGAACACCGCTTGCGGCAACCGCCTTTGCTTTGGAAATTGTATGTGTAGGTGCAATATACCTACCCGCCGTAATACCAACATTATTTACATCACTTGTTTCATATTTTACCGCGGTCTTACTTGGCGCACGCCCCGAGCATTACACGTTATCCACGCTACCCGAAACTGATTTTTACATAATATTAAAGCTTTTAATTTTAAGTCTGATGACCGTTGTTTTAAGTTACATATTATGCTATTCGCTTAAATACTCCCGTGAGTTGTTTAAAAAGTTATTAAAAAACGATTTTTTACGCATTTTTGTGGGTGGTATTGCTGTAATTATATTAACTGTAACAATTGGCTCATACGATTATAACGGCGCAGGTATACACATTATTGAAAAAATATTTAACGATAACGAATTTGTTTCTTTTGCTTTTGTTTTAAAACTGATTTTCACCTGTATATCCGTTGGCACCGGTTTTAAAGGTGGCGAAATTGTACCTACTCTTTTTATTGGTGCAACTTTTGGCGCACTTATGGGTTCACTTTTGGGACTTCCTATTGCTTTTGCGGCAGCTATTTGTATGATTTCCCTTTTTTGCGGTGTAACAAACTGTCCTTTTGCATCTGTACTTTTAGCTGCCGAGCTTTTTGCGTTCAAAGGCATTGGATATATTTTAATTGCAGTTATTATAACCTTTTGTTTGTCGGGTAAAATCAGTCTTTACTCATCTCAAAAATATATAATTTTTTCATCTGTAAAAGGTGCAGTTTTTAAAAGAAAGATAAAATAATGTATAAAATAAAAAGTCGCATAAACTGCGACTTTTCTTTTTTTGCACGTTGCACCGATTTAGATATCAGTGTTGAAACTTTTAGACAAATTATAATTTTGTATTTTAGTTAAAAATTCTTCTGCCTGAGTACGAGTTGAAAATATAAAAATATCCTTGTGAGAATATCTATCCAGGAGTTCTATTACCTTTGGTCTGCTTTGTGAATTGTAGTTTTTTATAAACTCAATAAAGTCAATATCATCTTTATTGGGCTCAATCCACGGCATATCGCTTCGTGCTTTTCCTTTTCGTTCCTTGACACCGTTAAGACAAATATCTAATGGATAATCAAGAAAAATAACAGTATCGCACGCTTGCATTCTTAACTCCATTGTTGAACCATAATTACCGTCAATTATCCATTTGTCATTTTGAATTATATTTAATAATCTATCAAGAAAAACAGGTTTTTCAACGGTTGTTTTGTCTGCATTCCAGAATATCATATCTAAATGAAACAGAGGAATATTTGTGATTTTATGTAACGATTTAGCAAATGTACTTTTACCGCTTCCGGGGCAACCGATTACAATGACTTTCTTCATACTAGCTCACCGATAAATTGGGATTTGTCAGTTATCCGTATTATCCTTTTTACTAATTATAATTATTGAAGCAACAAGCAAAGAAACACCAAGTGTGAAACACACACTACCTACAACCGTATTCAACTGATTTGCAAAGAAACCAATCATCCCACTACCTACTGCACAACAAATTACTTGAAGAACCTTTTTCATAAAATTACCCTTTCGCCAAATTTCAATTTATCGAACTGATTATATCATAAAATTTTAACCTTTTCCACTAATATTGATTTAAGATTTTGTTCAAGTTCTTCCCGAAAGCCGTTTTGTTTATTGCTTCAAGCGCAAGGCGAAGCCTTGCAGAATACCTATTCACTATTCACTATTACTTATTACTTCCAAAAACCTTCTCGGAAGGATTTAGTGAAAAATGAAGAGTGAAAAGTGAAAAAGTAAAACCTTCCCGAACTTTGTCCGAGAAGGTTTTTGGCAAGTTGCACCGAAAAAGATATCGGCTTAAAACATTCGCTCTCAACGATAGGTCAAGAGTATCCACCGCAAATTATTCTACCGTGATAGTAGAA
>JAXJYT010000075.1:0-3542 GCA_036306845.1 Acutalibacteraceae bacterium
AATTTCACGTGACAGCTCATCATACCCTGTGTTATTAAGCGCCGAAATTTCCACGGCGGTAAGCGGAGAAAGTTCGTGGGCGGAAACCCTTTGCGGCATATCGGTTTTATTAAGCACCGCAATGGCGCGCTTGTCCTTTAACTGAGCAAGCAAATTTTTGTCATCGCTGTCAAGCGGACTTGATGCATCAAACACCGCTAAAATAAGTCCCGCATTTTCTATCCTTTTGTTTGCGCGGTCAACGCCAACGCGCTCGACCGTGTCGGCGGTTTCGTGAATACCCGCCGTATCGGCAAGATTTAAGGTAACGTCGCCTATGTTTACCGTATTCTCGATTATATCGCGTGTAGTACCCGCAATATCGGTTACTATCGAACGCTCACTGCCGCAAAGCATATTCATAAGACTTGATTTGCCAACGTTAGGCTTGCCGACAATAGCGCAATCAATTCCCTCGCGCACGATACGTCCCGCATCATAGCTTAAAAGCAGACGCTCGGTTTTTTGGTAGCATTCCTCTAATAGCGCCGAAAAACGCTCGGGGGAAAGACCCTCCAATTCCTCATCGGGATAATCGGCATAAACTGCAAGAGATGCCGCCGTTTCTAAAAGGCGGTCGCAGATTTCCTCTATCGCGCGGCTTAAAACGCCGTCACGCGCATCGCGTGAAATTTTAAGCGCGGTCTGATTTTTCGCCGAAATAAGCTCCATAACGCTTTCGGCTTTTGCCAAGTCAAGCTTACCGTTTAAGAAGGCGCGCTTTGTAAACTCACCCGCAGCCGCCATCTGCGCGCCGCATTCAAGCACGCGGCGAAGCGCACGGCGAAGCACCTGCCTGCCGCCGTGTACCGAAATTTCAACAACATCCTCGCCCGTATAGCTTTTAGGTGCGCGAAAAACGAGCGCAACCGCATCATCAATCACCGCGCCATTTTCTTCGGTTATATTGCCGTAGGCGGCGCGATAACCGTCTAAAGCGCCAAGTCGCTCACCCGAAAACGCAGTAAAGCAACGCTCTGCCGTCTTTATAGCATCGCTGCCCGATATCCTTATTACGCCGATAGATGCCTCACCCAAAGGGGTGGCAATGGCGGCAATAGTTTTCTCACTCATTCGGCAATCACCTCAACTAATCTATTTTAGCATAAATAAATTATATTTTCAATATTATAGTTGTCATTGACAAAAGCGCATATTTTTTGTAAAATTAATATGAATATTTATGTCCGCACAAAAGCGTACGATTTTTTAAAGGGAGGAACCTTTATGAACATAGAACTTTTAAAGCTTTTAAACCGTAACGCGCACTATACCACCGAACAGCTGGGCGCCATGCTTGGTCTTACCGAAGCAGAGGTTAAGGCGGAAATCGCCGAGATGGAAAAGCAGGGTATTATCGGCGGCTATAAGGCGGTTGTCGATTGGGATGCCGTAAACGATGGTGAGGTTTCGGCTATAATCGCGCTTAACGTTGTACCTAAAGCCGATTTAGGCTTTGAGGAGGTTGCCGAGCGCGTTGCCTCTTACGAGCAGGTTGAATCGGTTTATCTGCTTTCGGGCGGTTATGACCTGCACGTTGTTGTAAAGGCAAAAACCCTTCACGATGTTGCGCGTTTCGTAGCAAGAGAGCTTGCTACCATTGATTCGGTTACCTCTACAACAACGCATTTCGTTATGCGCCGTTATAAAGAAATGGACGTTAAATTCTGTGAAACCCAAGGTGATGACAGGGGGAAAATTATTGTATGATAAACTATTCCGAAGTGCTTAATCCTACGGTTTCACAAATTAAGCCTTCGGGTATAAGAAAGTTTTTCGATATCGCCGCTACTATGGACGACGTAATATCGTTGGGTGTCGGCGAGCCGGACTTTCAGACCCCGTGGCTTGTAAGAAAAGCAGGCATAGCGTCTCTTGAAAGGGGTAAAACTAAATATACCTCCAACAAGGGTCTTGAGCCGCTTTGCAGTGAAATTTCAAAATACACAAAAAGAAAATATAACGTTGAATACGATCCGCAAAACGAAATTCTTGTAACGGTTGGCGGTAGTGAGGCTATCGATGTTGCCATACGCGCGCTTGTATGCCCGGGGGATGAGGTTATAATTCCCCAACCCAGCTACGTTTGCTACGAGCCTATGGCGGCTATAGCGGGCGCGGTGCCCGTTATCATCGAAACCCGCGCGCAAGATGATTTTAAGCTCACGCCTGAGCTTTTGCGCGCCGCTATCACACCGCGCACCAAGGCGCTTATTCTTCCGTATCCGTGCAATCCTACGGGCGCTATTATGGAGCGTGATGACCTTTTGGCAATTGCCGAGGTTTTAAGGGATACTAATATAATCGTTATTTCCGATGAAATTTATTCCGAGCTTACCTTTGGCGGCGAACGCCACGTATCAATTGCAAGTATAGACGGCATGCGTGAGCGCACAATACTTGTAAACGGCTTTTCAAAAGCGTTTTCTATGACCGGTTGGCGTTTGGGCTTTGCTTGCGGACCGAAAGAAATTATGTCGCAGCTTATCAAAATCCATCAGTTTGCCATAATGTGCGCGCCCACTACCTCGCAATATGCCGCGGTTGAGGCACTTCGTTCCTGTGATGATGCCGTTGCCGATATGGTAAAGGAATACGACCGCCGCCGCAGACTTATGGTTTCGGGCTTTAATAAGTTAGGTCTTACCTGCCGTGAGCCGAAGGGCGCGTTCTACGCCTTTCCCTCAATATCCTCAACGGGTCTTTCAAGTGATGAATTCTGCGAAAAGCTGCTTAAATCCAAAAAGGTTGCAGTAGTACCCGGCACCGCGTTCGGTAAGGGCGGCGAGGGCTTTGTCCGCGCATCCTACTGCTATAGCGCCGAGCATATTATTGAGGCGCTTCGCCGAATCGGAGAATTTATAGAGGAATTGGATTTGTAGAGACCGATGCTTCTCATCGTTTCTCTACAAAGTGTTAGATGAAAAGTAAAAAATGAAAAGTTAATGTGTGCGCAAAGCGCACGATATATATTTGCGCCAACGGCGCACCTTAACTTAACACTTAACATTTAACACTTTCCACTTGTATTAAGTAAGGAGATTATTATGAAGAAAAAGGGTTTAATTATTTTAGTTGCAGTTATTGCCATTATCGGTCTTTTGGCAGGCTTTGTAGCAGGTAGCTACAACAAGTTCGTAGACCGCGAGGAAGCGCTTTCGCGCGCACAGTCGCAGGTGCAGATTAACCTTCAGCGCCGTGCCAATTCGATACCCAACTTTGTACGCACCGTTAAGGGTTATTCCGATTATGAAAGCGCAACGTATCTTGCCGTAACCGAGGCGCGTTCTAAGGTTGCAGATGCCGATGATGTCGATGAGCAACAGGCGGCTTCAAACGAGCTTGATTCGGCTATTTCAATCTGGGTAAATGCAGTAACCGAGGCATATCCCGAACTTAAAGCCGATGCGCAGTACAGAGCATTACAGGATGAACTTGCAGGTAGCGAAAACCGCATTGCCACCGCAAGAAGAGATTATAATAAGGTTGCAGAGGAATACAAT
>JAXJYT010000076.1:0-1945 GCA_036306845.1 Acutalibacteraceae bacterium
ATTCGATATCGGTCAGTAACTTGAGTTCATCCGATTTTATGAGCGCCGCCTCAAGCGCGTTCGAGGTAACCGAGAGTAAAACTGCGTTTTGCGCGACGTCGGAAACCTCACCGCAAATCTCGGCGCCCTCTTTAGAATATTCTGCCGCAAGGCGCGTGAGCGAATAATCGTTTGAAGACGGGTTGCATAAATATCCCGCAAGCATAGCATCAAAGCAAACACCCTTGGTATCGGGGAACTGCTTGCAAATGCGCTTATAATCATATACGCGCTTTTTTGTATCCTCATTTATAAGCAATGCCTTTAACTGCTCACCATTTAATTCCGATACGCTGTCGCCGTAAACTGCGGCGGCTCCGTTTTGGTCAATATAAATATCGGCCTTATCGGGTAAGGTGTCAAAAGCCTTTGCCCTGTAGCATTTCTTTTCCTTTTCTATGACTGTCGCCTGCGGCTTTAAATTCATACGTTCAAGAAGCTTAAAAAGCTCAAGCTCGGTCATAAATGCGCGAAGATTCGTCGTATCGGCATCACGGGTACGTAAAGCATCAAAATCGGTGTTAATGGGAGCATCGCAACAAATGGTGCCAAGCCAACGGCTTAAGTACGCGCTATCCTTACCGTCGCGAAGCTTATTACGGACACCGTCCTTAATTTCAAGCGTTTCAAGATTATCATAAATATAATCGATGCTGTGGTATCTGCCGATAAGATCACTTGCCGTTTTTTCACCAACGCCCGCAACACCGGGGATGTTATCCGAGCTATCGCCCATAAGCGCCTTAAGCTCAATCATTTCGGGCGGCGTTACACCGTAACGTTCAAAAACTGCATCGGGGGTGTAATTTATAACTTCGGTCTTGCCCATACGTGTAGAGGCAAGAAGCACGCGCGTATGCTCTGATACCAATTGAAGCGAATCACGGTCACCCGTAGCAATAACGCATTCGTTACCGCTTTTAACGGCGGCAGAGGCAAGGGTGCCTAAAATATCGTCGGCTTCAAAGCCTTCACACTCGATGCAGGTGTAGCCCGCAAGGCAAAGCCATTCCTTAAGCAAAGGAAACTGGTCGCGAAGCTCATCGGGCATAGCGTGACGTCCTGCCTTGTATTCGGCATATTTCACGTGGCGGAAGGTGGGCTTCTTAATGTCAAACGCCACCGCAACGCCATCGGGCTTTTCATCATCAAGCATACGGAAAAGTATATTTATAAAGCCATATATCGCGTTTGTGTATCTGCCATCCTTTGTGGAAAGCAGTTTTATTCCGTAAAAGGCGCGATTTATGATACTGTTACCGTCAATAGCTAAAAGCTTCAAGGAATTTCCTCCCAATATAATAATTATATATAATATATCACTTTTTTTATTATTTGTCACTACTTAATTTTAAAAATTGACAGAAAGTTCATTTTCTTGTATAATCACCTTGTTATGAAGATAGGAAACGTTACGGTAAACGGATTTGCCGCGCTTGCCCCAATGGCGGGTGTAGCCGATAGGGCAATGCGCGAAATATGTACAAAAATGGGCGCCGCCTACACTGTGGGTGAGCTGGCTTCGGCGCGCGGAATTACCTTAGGTGACACTAAATCGGCAGAGCTTCTTTTTTGCGATAAAAACGGTGTGCCGTCTGGCAGTCAGCTTTTCGGTTGCGAACCGCAGATTATGGCAGAGGCGGCAAAAAGAGCGCTTGAATTTTCACCCGATTTCATCGATATAAATATGGGGTGTCCCGCGCCTAAGGTTGCGGGTAACGGCGGCGGTAGCGCGCTTATGAAAAGTCCTCAGCTTGCGGGTGAAATAGTGTCGGCAGTCGCATCTGCAGTATCGGTGCCGATAACGGTAAAAATGCGCGCAGGATGGGATAATGAAAGTCTTAACGCGGTAGAACTTGCAAGGATTTGTGAAGCGGCGGGTGCAAAAGCCATAACGGTACACGGA
>JAXJYT010000077.1:0-1027 GCA_036306845.1 Acutalibacteraceae bacterium
GCTTTTAGACCTTGCCTGCGGCACGGGCGGCTTTTCTAACGAAATGTCCGCACAGGGGATTTCGGTTATAGGTGTTGATATTTCGCCCGAAATGCTCTCGGTGGCGCGCGAAAGCTCGGCAGAGCAGGGGCAGGATATTCTTTATCTTTGTCAGGACGCGAGTGAGCTTGATCTGTACGGTACCGTGGATGGCGCAATATGCTGTCTTGATAGCCTTAATCACATCACCGATTATGAAAAATTTAAGGCCGCGATAGCGCGCGTATCCCTGTTTTTAGAACCAGGTCGGCTTTTTATTTTTGATATGAACACCGCCTATAAGCACGAGTGCGTATTAGGCAACCGCACCATCGTCAAGGAAACTGATGAGGTTTTCTGCGTGTGGCAGAACGAGTATAACAGGGAAAACCGCACCACCGAAATAAGCCTCGATTTCTTTCAGGAGGAGGAAGGCGCTTACTATAGAAGCAGTGAGCAGTTCTGCGAGCGCGCCTACACAGAGGATGAGATTGCCGCGGCAATAGAGTCTGCAGGACTCGAAGTAGTGGCGGTTTTTGAAGAAATGACCGATACTGCGCCCACAGACACTACCGAACGCGCAGTTTATATTACAAGGAAGAGATAACAATGGGTAAGCTTATAAGATGTATCACAAGTGACGGTCTTGTTATGGCAACCGCGCTTGATAGCACAGATATAGTAGCAAAGGCCGAGGAGCTTCACAAAAGCTCGGCGGTGGTAACGGCGGCGCTCGGGCGTCTGCTCACTGCTACGGCTATGATGGGCAACGCGCTTAAAAACAAGAACGATAGCGTTACGGTTAAAATTGACGGCAACGGCCCTGCAGGCGCGCTTATTGCCGCGGCCGATTCAAAGGGCGATGTCCGCGGTTATGCCGTAAACCCGATAGTAGAAATACCCCTGAAGCCGAATGGCAAGCTCGATGTATCGGGCGCCGTAGGCCGTGAGGGCACATTATATGTAATAAAGGATTTAGGTCTTCGCGAGCCCTATAACGGCTTTACAC
>JAXJYT010000078.1:0-5425 GCA_036306845.1 Acutalibacteraceae bacterium
AGCCGACCGTCTGGGCGCATTTAACGGGTTTGTTAAGTGCGCTCTTAAATTTTTATTTGGGGTGAATTTATGAAAAAAGTTGGAATTATAATGGGTAGCGACAGCGATTTACCCATCATAAAAAAGGCTACAACAATGCTTGAAAGTCTTGATATTCCGTATGAAGTGCATATATATTCCGCACACAGAACACCTGTTGAAGCAAGGGATTTTGCTTTGAATGCCCGTAATAATGGCTTCGGTGCAATAATTGCGGCGGCGGGTATGGCGGCACACCTTGCTGGTGCTATTGCGGCTAATACCACAATCCCCGTAATCGGTATTCCGTGCAAATCAACAAATCTTGACGGACTTGACGCACTGCTTTCAACGGTTATGATGCCTACGGGTATTCCCGTTGCAACGGTTGCCATCGACGGTGGTGCCAACGCGGCACTTCTTGCGGCACAAATTATTGCAGTTGAGGATGCTACGCTTGCTAAAAAGCTTGATGACAAACGTAAAGCTGATGCTGAGATTGTACTGCAAAAAGATAAAGATGTAATTAATAAACTTTAATTTAAGGAGAAATATTTATGGAAAAGAAGCTTATTTACACAGGTAAAACAAAGGATGTATTTTCACTCGAGAACGGTAATTGTCTTTTAAAGTTTAAGGATGATTGCACCGGTAAAGACGGCGTTTTTGATCCCGGTGAAAATTCAGTTGGTCTTACAATCGACGGTGTAGGTGATGTAAATCTCCGTATGTCAATTTATTTCTTTGAAAAGGTTAATGCGGCAGGTATTAAAACACATTATATTAACGCTAACCTTGATGATACCACTATGGAAGTTCTACCTGCAAAGGTATTCGGACACGGTCTTGAGGTTATTTGCCGTTATAAAGCAGTTGGTAGCTTTATCCGTCGCTATGGTGACTATATTGAAGAGGGCGCAGACCTTCCTGCATATGTTGAAATGACCTTTAAAAATGATGAAAAGGGCGATCCGCTTGTAATTAAGGATGCTCTTGTAGCGCTTGGTGTTATGACCGATAAGCAGTATGATGATATTAAGGTTATGACACAACAAATTACCAAAATTGTAGCTGATGATCTTAAGGAAAAAGGTCTTGACCTTTACGATATTAAGTTTGAATTTGGTTATGATGCTGACGGTAACGTAATGCTTATTGATGAAATTGCATCGGGTAATATGCGTGTTTACAAGAACGGTGAATACATTGATCCGATGACTCTCTCAAAGCTTTTCTTCGCTTAATTTTTTGTCTAATAGAAAGTAGGTCATCATGGGAGGATTTTTTGGAATTTCTTCTAAAACTGACTGTATGATGGATGTCTTTTTCGGTGTGGATTATCATTCACACCTTGGCACCCGTCGTGGTGGTCTTGCGGCATACGATAAGGAAATCGGATTGCAGCGTAAAATTCATAATATTGAAAACTCACCCTTCAGAACAAAGTTTGAAAAAATCTTTGAAGAGATGAAGGGTACTTCGGCTATAGGTTGTATAAGCGATACCGATCCGCAGCCTATGCTTATCCGTTCGAAATTCGGTACGTATGCCATTTGTACTATCGGTATTATAAATAACGCCGACTATCTTATTGATAAATGTCTTTCTCAGACCGGTGTGTATTTTGATGCTATGACCGGTGGTAAGGTTAACACTACCGAGCTTGTAGCGGCGCTTATAAGTCAGAAAGAAACCTTTGCCGAAGGTATAGAGTTTGCACAGGAGCAAATCGATGGTACCGCATCCATTCTTATACTTACAAGTAAGGGCGCGATTATTGCTGCACGTGATAAAGTTGGCAGAATACCACTGATTATTGGTAAAAACAATGAAGGCTTTGCTGTAACCTTCGAATCCTTTGCTTTTGAAAAATTGGGTTATGAAGCATATAAAGAATTAGGTCCCGGTGAAATTGTCAAGATCACTCCTGACGGTGTGAAACAATTAGTTGAACCTAAGGGTAAAAAGCGAATTTGCTCATTCCTTTGGAGCTATTACGGTTATCCAACATCCACATACGAAGGTGTAAATGTTGAGGCAATGCGTATGCGCAACGGTGAAATAATGGCAGCCGCTGATATGAAAAACGGTGTAGCGGATGATGTTGATTATGTTGGCGGTGTTCCCGATTCGGGTATTCCGCACGCTATCGGTTATTCAAACGAAAGCGGCAAAAAATATGCCCGTGCATTTATAAAGTATACGCCTACCTGGTCACGTAGCTTTACTCCTTCAAAGCAATCTGAACGCAATAAGGTTGCAAGGATGAAGCAAATTCCCGTGCACGATTTTATTGTTGATAAGAATCTATTATTTGTAGATGATTCTATTGTTCGTGGAACTCAACTTAAGGAAACTGTGGATTTTCTTTATGAAAACGGCGCAAAGGCTGTACATATGCGTTCTGCTTGTCCACCTATAATGTACGGTTGCAAATATCTTAATTTCTCACGCTCTACGAACGATATGGAGCTTATTGCGCGTAGAGTTATTATGGAGCTTGAGGGTGAAGAAGGCTTTAATTATATCGAAGAATATAGCAACGGCGAAACCGAAAGGGGTCGTGCACTTCGCAAAAAAATATGTGAGAAATTCAACTTTGCATCACTTGAATTTCAGTCTCTTGAGGGTATTATCAAAGCAATCGGTATTGATGAATGTGATTTGTGTACTTATTGCTGGAACGGAAAGGAATAAATTATGCATACTAATTCTAAATCTGAAGCATACGCGGCTGCGGGCGTTGATATCACCGCAGGCTATAAGGCAGTAGAACTTATGAAAAAGCATATTGCACGTACCCGTAACGAAGGTTGTCTTGATGATGTTGGCGGTTTTGGCGGTTGCTTTGGTCTTCCGATTGCAGGTATGGAAGAGCCTGTACTTGTAAGCGGTACCGACGGTTGCGGTACTAAAGTTAAGCTTGCTATTTTAATGGATAAACACGATACCATTGGTGTTGATGCAGTTGCAATGTGTGTTAATGATATTATTTGTGTTGGCGCAAAGCCACTTTTTTTCCTTGACTATATTGCTTGCGGAAAAAACATTCCCGAAAAAATTGCCGCAGTTGTTAGCGGTGTTGCTGAAGGATGCGTTCAGTCAGGTGCCGCACTTATTGGCGGTGAAACTGCAGAGCATCCCGGTATGATGCCCGAGGATGATTACGACCTTGCAGGCTTTGCAGTTGGTATCGTTGATAAAAAGAAGATTTTAAACAATAAGGATATGAAGGAAGGCGACGTTGTAATTGCGCTTCCATCTTCCGGTGTACATTCAAACGGCTTTTCTCTTGTTAGAAAGGTGTTTGATATTGAGAATTGTGATCTTAATGCACCTGTTGAGGCGCTTGGCGGTAAATCTTTGGGTGAAACACTCTTAGCACCTACGAGAATCTATGTGAAGCCTGTTTTAGCGCTTCTTGAAAATGTAAAGGTACACGCTATTTCACATATAACCGGCGGCGGATTTTATGAAAATATTCCAAGAAGTCTACCTGCAGGTTATTCTGTTCAAGTTGATAAATCTGCTCTTAAAATATTACCTATATTCGACCTCATTCAGAAGACAGGTAATATTTCCGAACGTGATATGTTCAACACTTTTAATATGGGTGTTGGTATGAGTATCGTAGTAGATAAAAACAATGCCGACAAAGCTATTCAAATCTTAAAGGATAATGGTGAGGATGCATACATTATCGGTACCGTTATCAAGAGTGATGAAGGTGTTATCATTGAATAATACAAAGAATGTTGTAGTTTTGGCATCGGGCGGCGGCACTAATCTTCAAGCGCTGATTGATGCACAAAACAGGGGAGAATTAGGTTCGGGTAAAATAACATGTGTTATTGCATCGAAAGCTGATGCCTATGCACTTACCCGTGCACAACAAAATGGAATTAAAACACGTACGCTAATCAGAAAGGATTATGGTAATATTGCGGATTACAGTCGCGATATGCGTGATGCACTTTTAGAGGAAAAAGCCGATGTTATCGTGTATGCGGGCTTTATGACTATTCTTGATGAGAATGTATGCGATGCATTTCCGAATAAGATGGTTAACGTACATCCCGCACTCATTCCTTCATTTTGCGGTAAGGGGTACTACGGACTCCACGTTCACGAGGAGGCTCTGAAAAAGGGTGTTAAGGTATCGGGTGCTACCGTGCATTTCGTTACTGCAGAATGCGATGGTGGACCGATTATACTGCAAAAGGCAGTTGAGGTTATGGACGATGATACTCCAGAAACACTGCAAAGACGCATAATGGAGCAGGCTGAATGGAAGATTCTTCCTAAAGCAGTTGCTCTTTTATGCGATGAAAAAATTGAAGTTAAAAACGGCAAGACCTATATTAAATAACGGAGGATAAAATAATGGTAGTAAGATCACTTGTTGAGGAGCTTAATTCTTTAGCATATCACGGCAGAGGCATAATTATCGGCAAAAGTGCAGACGGCAGTAAGGCTATTACTGCATATTTTATTATGGGCAGAAGCGAAAATAGCCGCAACCGTGTTTTTGTTGAGGACGGTCAGGGCATAAGAACACAAGCCTTTGATGAATCAAAAATGACCGACCCACATCTCATTATATATGCGCCGGTAAGGGTGCTTGGTAATAAAACCATCGTTACCAACGGTGACCAGACCGATACAATTTATGAGCTTATGGATAAGCAGATGACCTTTGAACAAGCACTCAGAACGCGTGAGTTTGAGGATGATAAGCCCAATTTTACGCCACGTATTTCAGGTATAATCCGTCTTGAAAATAATGATATGAATTTCGCGCTTTCCATCTTAAAATCGGCAGAAGGCGACGATTCTTCTTGCCAAAGATATACCTTTGCTTATAGTAATCCGCTTAAGGGCAGAGCAAAGTTTATCCATACATATAATTGTGACGGTAATCCTCTTCCGAGCTTTGAGGGTGAGCCTAAAAGCTTAGAGCTACCTTATGCATCTATTGATGAATTAACCGATTTAATCTGGGAAAATCTTAACGAGGACAATAAAGTTTCTCTTTTTGTAAGATATATTGACTTAAAGACGGGCGAGTACGAATCCCGTATTGTTAACAAGAACGTTTAAGGAGAATCATTATGAAAGAATTTGAACTTAAATACGGCTGTAATCCCAATCAAAAGCCTGCTAAAATATTTATGGCAGACGGTAGTGAGCTTCCTATAGAAATTCTTTGCGGAAGACCGGGCTTCATTAACTTTCTTGATGCTTTTAACAGCTGGCAGCTTGTAAAAGAGCTAAAAGCGGCATTGGGTTTGCCCGCAGTTACCTCCTTTAAACACGTTAGTCCTACTTCGGCCGCTGTTGGTATTCCGCTTTCCGATAAATTAAAGAAGGCTTGTTTTGTTGATGACATTGAGGGACTTGACAATTC
>JAXJYT010000079.1:0-1533 GCA_036306845.1 Acutalibacteraceae bacterium
TAGGTATTCTCCTTTCTCTAATGTATTAGAGCGACTATACTCTAACATGTTAGAGCTGGTTTGTCAACCCGTATTACAAATTGTTTACAAATTTTTATAATTTTGTAAATTGATAATTAAGGTTAAATATGGTAAAATAATTAAATAAAGGAGTTGAAAATCGAATTGTCTTATTCTGAAGTTACCCCATATATTAAGGATAAAGCAGAAATTTCGTGCAAGCAAAACGGTATCCGCCCCGAAATGTATGCCGAACATTGTGTAAAGCGCGGTCTTCGTGACCTTGACGGCAAGGGCGTTGTTACGGGTCTTACCGAAATTTCATCTATTATATCAAAAAAGGTTTTACCCGACGGCACCGAAATTCCTGCCGAGGGTGAGTTGCGTTACCGCGGCATTGACGTTAAAGATTTGGTAAAGGGTACCGCCGCACTTGGTCATTACGGCTTTGAGGAAGCGGTATATTTACTGCTTTTTTCAAAGCTTCCTAACGTTAACGAGCTTAACGATTTCCGTGCTACGCTATCTGATATGCGCACTCTTCCACCGTCCTTTGTACGTGATATGATACTTAAGGCACCCGCTAAGGATATGATGAACATACTCTCGCGCAGTGTGTTGGCTTTGTATTCTTATGATGATAACCCCGATGATATAAGTATTCCTAACGTACTCAGGCAATGTCTGTTTTTGATATCTGTGTTTCCGCTTATATCGGTTTACAGTTTCCATTCATATCAGCATTACCATAACGACCAGAGTCTTTTTATCCACAGACCGTGCCCCGAGCTTTCGACCGCCGAAAACATACTTCATCTTCTTCGTGAGGACAGTAGTTTTACGGAATTGGAAGCACGTATACTTGATTTGGCGCTGATTCTGCACGCCGAACACGGCGGCGGTAATAATTCGACCTTTACGACACACGTCGTAACCTCATCGGGTACAGATACTTATTCTGCTATATCTGCGGCTTTGGGCTCACTTAAGGGTCCCCGTCACGGCGGTGCAAACATAAAGGTTACACGTATGTTTGATGATATGTGCGCAAGCATAAATACAAGCGATGAAGGCGCAGTTAAGGACTATCTTGTACGTTTACTTGAACGCGATGCCTTTGATAAGGCGGGACTGATTTACGGTATGGGACATGCCGTTTATTCTAAGTCAGACCCGCGTGCCGACGTACTGCGTGAATGCGCCAAGGATTTAGCCGTAGAAAAAGGATGCGAAAAGGAATTTTTGCTTTATCAGACAGTTGAGCGTATGGCGCCCGAAATTATAGCCGAAAAGCGTAAAATATATAAAGGTGTAAGCCCCAACGTTGACTTTTATTCAGGTCTTATTTACAGAATGTTAGGGTTACCCGACGAGCTTTATACTCCGCTTTTTGCAATTGCGCGCATTGCGGGTTGGAGTGCCCACCGCATTGAAGAAATACAGTGCAACGGCAAAATTATAAGACCCGCTTACATCAATGTAAAATCACCGCAAGCGTATACACTATTAGAGGAGAGATAGAATGAACAATAA
>JAXJYT010000080.1:0-7181 GCA_036306845.1 Acutalibacteraceae bacterium
CGGCAACCCCGTAGAAGACGCTTGGGTAAGCGTTACGGTGTCTGCCGAAGGTCAGGAAAATAATGACGTTATAGGTATGCTCACCGATAGTGAGGGCTATGCGCAACCGGCATTTTATGCAGAAATCTACATTGGCGATATGGTTAATGTAAGTATTTCTATCCGCGAGGTAGCTCGCGCAGGCTACACCTATGATAAAAATGCTTCAAAGAGCAAGGAAACACTTAACGTTAAGGTTAAGGGTTATGACAAAAAGATTTATGGTAACCTTGCTAAGAACAGTGACTTTGACCAGTTCTACGAGGACAACTTGGCGCCCATGAGCTGGGGTGTAGCTGTTAGTAACGCGGTAGACGCTGTTCGTGTTACGAAGGAAGCAGGTCCTGATGGCGGCAACGCATTAGAGATTTCTGCCGAGGATACATATACCGCGCTTCTTATCCAGAACATAAGCGGTATAACACCCGGTGTTTATACCCTTACAATGTATGTTAAGAACACCGCTCCTGGTGCGAGTGTAAAGATGGGCGATAAAACCGCTGCCATAACCACCACCGAGCGTTGGACACAGATTTCTGTTCCTAACGTTAACGTTAGCAGTACAACTGTACAGCTTTCTATCGAGGTTGCGGGCACACCTACAACCTATACATTGATTGATAAGATCGAGTTCTCACAGAACATTCTTAAAAACTCACTCTTTAAGGAGAAGACCACAGGCTTTAACCTACCATCTGATTGGTATTTTGAAACTGCGGAAGGCAGTCTTGATACCAAGGCTAACACCACGGGTAGCTTTGGTAGCGGAGATTCGTTTAATGCTATCAAACCGCTTTATTGGTACGGCAGATCGGTTCTTAACGCTATTAAATTCCAGAGTAATGAGCAATTTGATGTAACGATGGGTCAGGATGTTACCAACATCCCCGAGGGTGTTTACACCTTCTCGATGACAACCGTTCACACAGGTAATTTGGACGGTAAGGTTACAATAAGCGGTTACGGCGGCGACCCTGTTACCGCCAAAATCGGTATGTCCTCAGGTGAGGGCATAACCAAGCTTGCAGGCATTAAGATAACCACGGGCAAGGCAAAGGTTGAAATTAATGTCAAGGGCGAGGGTGCAAAGGACGCCGAGGAATATATCATTATTCAGACTCCGTCTTTAGCGGCACGCTCCGATTTCCCCGAGGAAGCCAAGCGCACCGTATTTGCGGGTGATATCCTGCTTGATGTTATCAATCCCTCGTTTGAAAACGACAATGCCGTTACTACACAGCCGCCTCAGGGCTGGAAGACAGGTTGGTCCTCGGGCAAGATTGAGTTTATAGCCACAGATGAGGACGCCCATACGGGCAACTACTCGGCAAAGGTAACCCTTTATGACGGCGCTGCTGTATCGTTTGCTCCAACTGTTAGCTTTACCGACCTTCCGAGTGGTTATTATACCGTAGGTTGTTGGGTAAAGGGTACACTAAACAAACCAAAATTCACAGGTTCGGCAAGTGGCGCAGGTTGGGATAGTAACTCTAACCAAGCCAACTTCGCAAGTCCTGATGAATGGAAATATTATGAAATAAAGGATCTCAAGGTATCTAACGGTAAATTTAATTTGGGCTTCTGGCTTGATGCTCCCGACGATAAAACACAATATGTATATATTGATGACATTGTGCTTTATATGCAGGAAAACTTGCTTGATAACAGTGGCTTTGAAAAAGGCGCTGCAACCGACTGGACACTTGGTGAAAACAAGGGTTACGGCGAATTGCGCACCGCCGCTACAGGCAAAGAGGGCACACGTTCGGCAAGAATTGTTCTTCCGGGAACACCGTCTACAGCAGAGCTTATAACCGAAACCGAACTTACCAATATGTCGCCAGGTGTTTACACATTTGCTACCTGGGTGAAGGGTACTTCCGAACTCGAACT
Organism: Acutalibacteraceae bacterium; assembly: GCA_036306845.1. Taxonomy (GTDB): domain Bacteria; phylum Bacillota; class Clostridia; order Oscillospirales; family Acutalibacteraceae; genus UBA737. The sequence goes on from JAXJYT010000080.1 coordinate 1,933, forward strand.
TTTTGCCGTTGCTGATGGCGGTGCGATAGAAAAGAGTGTTTCGGCTTCGTCTGATGAGGATACCTGGAAAAAGGTAACACTTGCGTTGGAGATTACCGATAGCTTTAAAAAGCTTGGTGTTCGTGCTAAAAACCCCGCAGGCGTTACAAGTAGTTATTTAGCGGTTGATGGCACAAGCCTTATAAGAAAAATTACCGCCGTTTATGTTGCGGAACTTGTGGGCGATCTCAATCCCGTTAAATTGGATCAGAATGCTATCAAGATGCCTACTGTTCGCGATGGCTTTAGTATAGAACTTGTTGAGAGTTCAGATACATCGGTTGTTGCGCTTGACGGTAGCGTTGTGCATAGCAAGGAAGATAAAATTATTACCCTTAAATTTAAGGTTACAAACAATGCAGACCCCGATGATGTGGCCTATGTAATTTCTACGGTTAAGGTTTTGGGATATGGTGAGCCGGAATCTGACAATAAGGCTCCGTCCGACACCACCGAGCAGACCAATGATAAGAAGCCTACCATACAGACGGTAGTCAAGGATGACGATTGGGATTTAGGCATTGGCGGCGATTGGAATACAGGTAACGGCGTGGCAGACGGCAATGCAGGTGACGGCGATAGCCTCACTGCCGATGGCGGTTCAACACTTAACATGCTTGTTATTATTCTTCTTGTGTTTGCGATTATTATGGTGCTCGGTCTTACATTTATGGTTCTTCTTGCTATGAAGAAAAAGGCCGACGAAAGAAATCAAAATAATTAGGGGAAGGAGGAATATATATGTCAAAACAAAAAATTAAAAAGATTGTTGCCATAGTTCTTGCGATAAGTATTATCATGGGTATTATGGCGGTTTGCACAGGTCTTTTTGCGGGTGCGGCAGGTAACAATTTGCTTAAAAACGGCGGTTTTGAAAGCACTTATGGTATGTGGAACGAAGCCGCACAAAACAGCAGCGGCAATAATGGCTATACCGGTAAGAAGATCGGTATTGGTCAGCACAACCTTATAGCTGAAGGTTGGATGGCAACCAATGAACGCGGTACCAGAATAACACTTGACCATACTACCGATTCAAAAGAGGGCAGTTTTGCAATTAAGTTTAATATTCCTTCTGCTTTAGATACGGTTCCTGTAAAGGTTTATCCTAAGGTTGACAGTGTGGATGTTTCAGAATTCACGTCGGGCGGTAATTATTATAAATTTACCGCATGGGTTAAGGGCACAAACAACACATCATATTTTGAAATCAAAACAACCGATGGAAAAACCTACACACAGGCAATTACTCCCGGTCAAACCTGGCACAAGGTATCACTTGATAATGTGTATCTTTCCAAATCGGTGTCGCTTGCAGCTGTAAACTCTGATAGAGGTTATCATATCGCTATTGTGGTTGATAAGGATACAGCTGAGGAGACCGAGCTTTATATTGATAATCTGAGTCTTACTCTCACCGATAATATCCTTCCCGATGGTGGCTTTGAAAAGGCTGCCACCACAGACGGCTTCGAGAATTTCTATGTTGGCCGCGGTCAGACCAACATGATAACAAATAGCTTCTTAGGGTATCATTCGTATGAAAGCGGCAAAAAGGATGTTGCGGCAATCGCGATTGACCATACAACAAAGGGGCGCAGTGGATACGCGCTTCATTTTAAAATGCCTGCATACAGCGGCACAACAATGAATGTTTTTCCGTACGATAGCGAGCTTGACCTTTCTAAAGTAAAAGAGGGCTATTACACCTTTGCCGTCTGGGTAAAGGGTACCACAGATAAGGCAAAGCTCATAGTGGAAACAAATGACCAAAAGTACGAAACCGCAATCCCACGCTCTATGGATTGGCAGCGTGTGGCAATAGATAACATTTATCTTGCCGATAACGCTTCAAACCTTAAGACCTACAGACCCGATTCATCGCGCAAGCCGGGCTATGCCATAAAGCTTTATATGGCAACCACCGTCGATTATAAAACCGAATTGGTTGTAGACGATATCTCGCTTACACCTATCGAGTTTATGACAAATGCCGATTTTGAAAACGGCAACAGCGGTTGGGTTGGCAGTTCTACTTCGGGCGCTACCTCTAATGCGGTAGAACTTGCAGATGCCAAGAGCGGCAAAAGCGCGTTAAAACTTTCACTTCCTGCGCAAAGCGGTATAACCGTCAGTGAGGTTTCACTGCCAAAAACCGACCTTACACAAGGCTTTTATATGTTAGCCTTCTGGGCAAAGGGTAGCGGTACACTTTCGGCACAGACCGTTCAGGACAGCGACAATTCAACACTTGATTGCACACTGTCAAACGAGTGGCAACTGTTCGTACAAAAGGATATTGTTGTAGACAGCGGTGAGCTTAACACACTTAAATTCGTTGCTGAAAATACAGGCAACGCCGCTGCCGAAATCTATCTTGATAACATTCAGTTCTACCGTCAGGTAGGCCCCGGCGGTTTTATTGACTCGATGACCGCTAAAATCAATAAGCGCGGCGAGCTAATGCTCACCGTTCCGCCCGAGGGCTATGAAATTACGATTCTTTCTTCCTCAAACGAGGGCGTGATAGCCCTTGACGGCGCGGTAACGCTTCCCACGGAGGAAACAACCGTTGATTTGGTTCTGAAAATGACCAATATCAATGATGCTACCGATACCGCCAAGAGCGAAACTGTAACAGTAAACGTTCCCACTGCAGGCGGTAACGAGGGCGAAACAACAGATAAGCCGTTTATCATTAACGGCGGCTTTGAGGGCAACACAATAAAGCTAAACACAACCTCAGGTGGCGTTAACTATACCGACCGTATCGGTCGCGGCCAGACCAATACAGTTGTTGACGGCTGGAACGGCTTTAACTGGTGGGAAGGGGATAATATTGCCAATGCACCCTCATTTTCAATGTCTGCAGGCAGAAGCGGCAACGATTCCTTAAAGGTTACCTCACCTGCGGGTCAAAAGAACTCCTCTGTGTTCTTCTATCCCGTTGCCGAAAACCTTGACAAATCGGGTATTGTGGGTGGCAAGTATAAGCTTTCTGCTTGGGTAAGGGGTACCAATACCCACGCCGATAATGTGCTTCGCTTTGCCGCTTTAGAGGCCGACGGTAAAACCGTTAAGGAATACACCGCCTCTATTACCTCGGGTGAAGAATGGCACGAGATAGTTATTAACGATATTTATCTTACCCCCAATGGCGAAAATCTTCAGAATATAAAGGTTAACGGTAGCGGCGCAAGTCCCCTTGTTATTCAACTCAAGGGCGTAAACGGAAGTGAAACCTACCTTGAATTTGATGATATCACGCTGACCCGCATAGGCGATGCAGGGGCACTTAAGGATGATGCGATTCTTCAAAACGGTAGCTTCGAGCGTAACGGCATCGGCCTTTGGGGCTTTGAGGATAAGACATTCCCCAAGAACCAGTGCAATTATATTATCGAAGGTTGGCGCTCAAATCAGTGGGCGGATAGTAATATTCCCACCGCTGTTAGCCATATTACCGATGCTAACGACGGCAAGTATTCATTAAAGTTTGATGTTCCCACAGGCGCTAACGCCCTTACCATGGTTCCTGATGCTTCTGCTGTGGATACCACCAAGATCACATCAGGCTTCTATGACCTCACCTTCTGGACAAAGGGTATAAATACTGAGTCTAAGGTAACCGTTAAAACAAGCTCAAGCTATATTGCAGACGCTGATAAGGAATATTCTGCAATGATTGCTCCCTCACTCGAGTGGCAGAAGATAACCATTAAGAATATCTATCTCACCGAGGGCGGCGCAAACATTAAAGATGCAAGCTGTGCTTATGAAAACGGCACAAAGCCGATAACTGCAAAGAACATAGCCTTTAGCATAAAGGCATATTCTCAGGATACCGAGCTTTACATTGATAACATTGCGCTTACAAAGGCTGAAGATTCTGAGGCACATACTAATGCAATAATTATCGACGGTGGCTTTGAGGACAGCTCGTTTGCAGGCTATTCAAACCATGTTCAGGGTCAAGCACCAAAATCAACAAACGGATATTGGGCATATCAGACCTGGGGCAAGGATGGCTGCACACCCAAGATTGAAATTGATACAAATTCGGGTAATGCCGTACTTAACGTAACCACCACAAAAACAAACACTAACTGGCTCCGCCTCTGGTTAAGACCTCAAAATGTTAAGACTGCAAACATAACCGCAGGTACATACAAGTTAAGTGTTAAGGTAAAGGGTACAAACACCGAAGCATATATCGCTTTAGGCGATGCAGACGGAAAGCCCGTTGAAAGCACCATGGTTAAAGTACCTGCCGATGCAGCAAACGAGTGGAAAGAGATAGCAATTGATAATATTACTATCAACAGTGTTGACGACCTTAAGATTATTGGTAACCCCAACGGCGGCAACGATGTGCTTCGTTATTCTAACTTTGTTATAAACGTTAAGCACGAATCCGGTAAGTATGTACTGTTTGACGACCTGAAGCTTACCTTGGTTGAAGAAGCTACAAATAATCCTACACTCCCACCCATACCCACCACCACAGAGCTGCTTCCTAACAACAGCTTTGAAACCACAACTACTGTATGGAACGGTCCTGCTAACAAGAGCGGTTGGGACGGCTTTACCGATAGACAGGTTACTAAGGGTCAGTCTAACATCTTGGTAGATGGTTGGCGTATGAACCGTTGGAACACTGACAATGTACATCCTTATGTAACACACACAACCGATAGCCACACAGGCACCTATGCGCTTAAGTTCCGCATTCCTGCAGGTTGCGGATTAACAACGGTTTTCCCAAGGACAGAAGCATTTGATAAGAGCGCCATTTCTGCAGGCTATTATATATTAAAGGCATGGGTTAAGGGCGATAACACCGCTTCAGAACTGGCTGTTAAGTGCACATCAAGCGCTACAGGCAACAGTGCTGTAACCTATACCGAGAGCATACCTGCAAGCACCGATTGGCAGCTTGTTACATTAGGACCGATCTACCTTACCGACGGCGCGGCAAACCTTGATACCTACGCAGGTTGTACCGCAGGCCCCGCTATAAGAATTAACTTAAAGGCGGCTTCGGGCGCTACGGCCGACACAAATGTGTATATAGACGATATAAGTCTTAGAAGGTTTGAAGGGGATGCAACACTGCTTTCCAACAACAGCTTTGAAACCACAACTACTGTATGGAACGGTCCTGCTAACAAGAGCGGTTGGGACGGCTTTACTGACAGACAGGTTACTAA
>JAXJYT010000081.1:0-2810 GCA_036306845.1 Acutalibacteraceae bacterium
GGGAATATTAGAGGGATAATCTGCAATCGGATAATGACGGTATACCTTAATGCCAAGATTTATAAGGCGCTTTTCAAAAGCAATGGCAGAGGCTTGTCCTTCGAATCGGGTAATAACAACACTGCCCACGTAAAGACCGATACCGCGAAAAGCGTCAATAAGGCGCAGAGTATCAAGGTCGTAGGTGATGCCAAGGTCACCGCGACGTTTGTTTTTCTCAATCGCATCGGCATTGATTACGATGACAATTTCGGCATCATCCTTAAGCTCCAAAAGCATTTTAACCTTAGAGTCAGGAGCAAAGCCGGGCAACACGCGTGAGGCGTGGAAATCATCAAAAAGCTTGCCGCCGAATTCCATATAAAGCTTGCCGCCGAACATATTTATGCGGTCGCGGATTTCCTGCGACTGCAAGCGGATATATTCTGCGTTGTCGAATCCGATTTTTCCCATAGTAGTTTCTCCCCCAAAAGTCTTCTAACTTAATTAGTATACCAAAATAAATTAATACTTGCAACTAAATTTTGCACAATATTTTAACATAAAAATTTACGCTTTCTCTTGCTAATGATATAATTTTATAGTATAATATATATTAATTATACGAACAGGAGCAATTATGAATTCTGATATATATTTTGATACCGCTTACCCGCCCGAGCAGGTTGCCTTTGCCGAGCAAATCCGCAAAATCCATTCTGTAAACGGCGTTTTGGAACCGAAGGCACATATCGTAACCTTTGGTTGTCAGCAAAACGTAAGCGATTCTGAACGAATTAAGGGTATGCTGCGTCTTTGCGGGTACTCGCTTACAGACAGTCCCGAAAACGCGGATTTCATACTTTTTAACACCTGCGCCGTACGCGGACATGCCGAGGATCGCGTTTGGGGTAACGTTGGCGCTATGAAAAAATATAAGCGTGATAACAAAAATCTGATTATTGCGGTTTGCGGTTGTATGGCGCAACAACAATCGGTTGCCGACCGCTTTAAAAGCAGTTATCCTTATGTTGACCTTGTGTTCGGTACACAGGTAGGTCACCGCCTGCCTGAGCTTATATATAAACGCATATCGGGTGGCAAGCGTGTGTTCGAGCTATCGCTTAACAATGACCCCGTTGTAGAGGGGGTACCCGTGTGTCGTGATGGTGACACAAAGGGTTGGCTACCGATAATGTACGGTTGCGACAACTTCTGTAGCTACTGTATAGTGCCCTACGTGCGCGGGCGTGAACGCTCCAGGGCGAGTGAGGAGATAATACGCGAAGCCGAAGAAATGATAAAATCCGGCTTTAAGGAAATAATGCTTTTAGGTCAAAATGTAAATTCATACGGTAAGGGACTAAAGGAGGATATAAACTTCGCGAAGCTTCTACGCCGTATAAATGACATAGAGGGCGATTTCAGAATACGCTTTATGACGTCGCATCCCAAGGACTGCACCGTAGAGCTGCTTGATGCAATGCGGGATTGCAGTAAGGTTGAGCGGCATCTGCATCTGCCGTTCCAAAGCGGAAGCAGCAGAATTTTAAAGCAAATGAATCGCCGCTATGACCGAGAGGGTTATTTATCGCTTATTAAGGCGGCGCGTGAGCGTATGCCCGATATTGAATTTACAAGTGATATAATAGTGGGCTTCCCGGGGGAGACATATGAAGATTTTCGCGAAACACTTTCCCTTGTGCGCGAGGTTGAATTTTATTCACTTTTCACCTTTATATATTCTCCGCGTGAGGGTACGCCCGCCGCTACTATGCCCGACCCCGTAAGCCGTGAGGAAAAGGGCAGGTGGTTCAATGAGCTTTTAGAGGCTCAGGATAACGTATCTAAAAAGCTAAACTATGCACTTGTGGGCAAAACGGTCCGCGTGCTTTGTGAGGAGCAGACAGGCGAAAACACCCTTTCGGGTAAAACTGATGGCTATGCGAGTGTGGAATTCCAAGGTGATGCCTCGCTTATCGGTCAATTCGTAAACGTTAAAATTACATCGTATACCAACACGCTTTCGGGCGTTTTAGTAAAATAAAAAACTTTAAAAAGGCAGGAAATAAAAATGGGAATTATTGAAGCAACAAGAATTTTAGGTGCAGAGATTCAAAAGGACGAGCGTTTTATCCGCTTTGCAAAGGCACGCCTTGCAAACGATAACGATAAGGAATTGCAGGATGCTATCGGTGAATTTAACACCATCCGTATGAATCTTGACCGCGAAATGAACAAGGAAACTCAGGATGAGGAGCTTATCAAGGAATTAAACGAAAAGCTTCGCACTATCTATACTCAGGTTATGGCAAGCAAGACTATGCTTGATTATAACTCTGCAAAGGGCGAGCTCGATGCGCTGCTTAACGACATTAACTCAATCATTATGCAGTGTGTTGACGGCGCAGACCCCGCAACCTGCTCACCCGAGCATAGTTGCAGTGGTTCTTGCTCAAGCTGCGGCGGATGCCACTAAAGTTGTTGAGGGACAACCGTTCGCAAAATCAAAGATTTTGACTGCACGCTTTTCCCCCAATACCCCCTTTGACTCTTGAAAATCGCTTAACACGATTTTCGCTTACAAGGAGTTTTCGCGAGGCAAAGCCCCACGAAAACGGGGGACATATCGGGACAACCGTTCGCAAAATCAATTATCAATTAGCAAATAGCAATTATCAATTATGGTGCGGCTTTGCCGCAATTTATATGGGTTTCGCAACGCGAAACACCGAAATTGCTAATTGAACTTTGAACATTGCTAATTACTATTAAAAGCAAAGGGGATTAATCCTATATGGCAGAGCTTTCACCGATGATGCGGCAATATA